>CAZGHD010000001.1:0-90322 GCA_964525525.1 uncultured Lachnospiraceae bacterium
TGTAAGACCTGGGAATTTATCCGCGTATTTGGTCCAGTCAAATTTACCGCTGTCAACTATTACGCCGCCGACGGTAGCCGCGTGACCGTCTATATATTTGGTCGTGGAGTGGGTAACTATGTCCGCGCCAAACTCAAACGGACGGCAGTTTATCGGGGTGGGGAAGGTGTTGTCAACTATAAGCGGAACACCGTTCTCGTGAGCGATTTTTGCAAACTTTTCAATATCAAGCACGATAAGCGCGGGGTTTGCGATAGTTTCTGCAAAGACAGCCTTGGTGTTAGGCTTGAATGCCGCGCGGAGCTCGTCTTCGGTTGAGTCGGGGTGAACGAAGGTAGTCTCGATACCCATCTTTTTCATAGTAACCGAAATAAGATTGAAGGTACCGCCGTATATCGCGGTGGAAGCGACGATGTGATCGCCTGCGGACGCGATATTGAAAAGGGAATAGAAGTTAGCCGCCTGACCTGACGAGGTGAGCATTGCTGCCGCACCGCCCTCAAGCGCGCAGATTCTTGCCGCTACCTGATCGTTTGTGGGGTTCTGCAGTCTGGTGTAGAAATATCCGCTCTCCTTTAAGTCGAACAGATTGCCCATCTGCTCGCTTGACTCGTACTTAAAGGTGGTGGACTGGTATATCGGCAGGATTCTCGGTTCACCGTTTTTAGGGGTGTAGCCCGCCTGCACGCATTTTGTATTTATCTTGTAATCTGCCATTTGTTTTCTCCTTATGCCTGGGGTTTGTAGCTGTCTTTAAGGTTCACTATGCGGTTAAATACCTTGGGATTTTTGATGTCCGCAACGAAGTAACCGTTACGAACGAACTGGAAGTGTTCTTCGGGAGCGGCATCACCGAGCGCAGGCTCAACCTTTGCTTTAAGCTCGGTAACGGAGTCGCGGTTTAAGTGAGAGTTAAAGAACTCGTCCTTATCAACGTTGTCGGGAATGTCGCATATATCGGGAATATCGAACAGTCTGTCGTAAAGCATAACGCTCGCGTCCTCGGCGTGCGCGGCAGACAGCCAGTGTATAGTGCCCTTGATCTTGCGTCCGTCGACGGGATTGCCGTTTCCGGTCTCAAGATCTACCGTGCAGTGGATAAGAGAGACTTCACCGTTTTCGTCGTGTTCAACGCTGACGCATTTAGCAATATATGCGCCCATTAAGCGAACCTCACCGTCCGGCTTCATTCTGAAGAACTTCGGAGGGGGAACTTCCGCAAAGTCTGCTTTTTCGATATAGAGCTCGCGGGTGAACGGAACTTTTCTCGTGCCCATCTCGGGGTTGCCGGGATGGTTGGGAAGATCGAAATATTCCACCTTGTCCTCGGGATAGTTGTCGATAACTACCTTGATCGGATCAAGTACCGCTACTCTGCGCTGTGCGGTTTCGTTAAGCTCTTCTCTTACGCAGTGCTCAAGAAGCTCGACATCAACTACGCTGTATGCTTTAGCGATACCCGCGCGGCGAACGAAATCGAAAATGGAGGACGGAGTATATCCGCGGCGGCGCATACCGCAAAGGGTAGGCATACGCGGGTCGTCCCAACCGTCTACCATTCCGGTCTCGACCAGCATTCTCAGGTATCTCTTGCTCATTACGGTATAGGTTACGTTAAGACGCGCAAACTCGTACTGGTGAGGCGCGGGCTCAAATCCGATGTTCTCAACTACCCAGTTATAAAGCGGGCGGTGATTTTCAAACTCGATAGAGCAAAGCGAGTGGGAGATGCCCTCAAGTGCGTCCTGAATCGGGTGCGCGTAGTCATAAAGCGGATAGATGCACCACTTGTCGCCCTGACGGTGGTGGTTTGTGTGAACTATACGGTAGATAGCAGGGTCACGCATATTCATGTTAGGGGACGCCATATCTATCTTTGCGCGGAGGGTGCAGTAACCGTCCGGAAATTCGCCGTTCTTCATTCTTTCAAACAGAGCGAGGTTTTCCTCGGGAGTACGGTCGCGGTAGGGGCTGTTCTGGCCGGGGGTATTGAAGTCGCCGCGCATGCGCTCCATTTCCTCTTTTGAAAGGTCGCAGACGTATGCTTTGCCGTCAGCGATCAGCTTTTTAGCGAACTCATAGCATTTGTCAAAATAATCGGAGCCGTAGTAAATGCCGCCGTCCGGCACCGCGCCGAGCCATTCAAGGTCACGGTAGATGGACTCAACGTACTCAACGTCCTCTTTTGAGGGGTTAGTATCGTCGTAGCGGAGGTTGAACTGACCGCCGTATTTTTTTGCAGTACCGTGGTTGATATAGATAGCCTTCGCGCTTCCTATATGAAGGTAGCCGTTCGGCTCGGGCGGGAAACGGGTGTGGATTTTTTCAACGCGTCCCGCGGCGAGATCGTCGTCTATGATCTCGTGTATAAAGTTGGATGACATTTCTTCCATAATCAAAGAACCTCTATTTTATTTTTTATACGTTCGATAGTTTTTTCGTTGCCGAGAATCTGCATAACGGTATACATATCGGGGGAATTCTGTTTGCCTGTGAGTGCGACGCGTAAGAACATACTTACGTCAGCCACGCTGCCCTTATATGCGTCGGGATTTGCTTTGTACTCTTTCATGTCGGGGCAGAAGCCGGTGTCGGAGGCTATCGCCTTGATCTTGTCAAACCATACGTTCTGATCGTCTGAGACACAGAAGCTCTCACAGAAAAGAGAAAGTACTTTCTTTATATCTTCTTTATCAAAGCTGTCGGGGTATTCCTCTGTCTCGCCAAACAGCTCGTCAAAGAAGAAATCCATATATTTCGGAAGATCGGCAAATACGGTAATATCCTTACGCGGTTTCTTGCCGCCTCTGCCTATCGCGAGAATAGATTTTGAATACTCGGGGTCGCGGGAGAGAAGAGCCGCGAAATCGGGGGCGAACTCTTTTGCCCATTCGAGAGCGTTTTCATACGTCTCGTCAGCCGTCCATTTTGAAATGACCGTCTTTGAAATGTCGTTTAACTTGTCAAAGTCAAACAGGCATCCCGAGGGGCTCATCTTTTTAACGGTGAACTGGAAGTCGGTGTAAGGTGCGTTCGGATTGGCAAGTCTCCACTCCTCGTAGTTGGAGTTGAGCAGGGTGAGCATATATTCTGCAGTAACCTCAACGGGATAACCTGCGGAATAGAAATAAGACATCGCAAACTCGGGGTCTTTTCTCTTTGACAGCTTGCGCTTCTTTCCGTCCTCAAGTTTAAGCACCTGCGCTGTGTGAATATATTTCGGAAGCTTGAAGCCGAGCGCGCGGAAAAGCTCTATATGGAACGGAAGGCTGGGAAGCCAGCTCTCGTCTCGAACGACGTGGGTTGTACGCATAAGGTGATCGTCTACCGCGTGAGCGAAGTGATAGTCCGGGATACCGTCAGACTTGAGGATAACGTGGTCTATGAAGTTTGCGGTAACGTCTATTTTGCCCTTTACGAGGTCGTCAAACTTAAAGCTCTCGCCCTCGTTTCCGAGTGAGCGCAGACGAAGCACGAACGGAACGCCCTCAGCGAGCTTTTCCTCTATCTGCTCGATAGAAGCGTTTCTCCATTTTGCCCATTCGCCGTAGTAACCGGGGGTCATCTTCTTGCTTTCCTGATCGGCGCGGATAGCGTCAAGCTCCTCGGGAGAGCAGAAGCAGGGATATGCGCGTCCCTCGCGTACAAGCTGTTTTGCGAAGGTTTGGTATATCTCTTTTCTCTCTGACTGGCGGTAAGGACCGTAGGCACCCTTGTCGCCGTCCTTGGTAACGCCTTCGTCAAAGTGTATTCCGTATTTGTCAAGCATATCGATGATAAGAGCAACGCCGCCCTCTACCTCGCGCTTTGCGTCGGTATCCTCTATTCTGAGAAATACCACACCGCCCGACTGATGAGCGAGACGCTCGTCTATCAGTGCGCCGTAAAAGTTACCGAGGTGGATAAAGCCTGTGGGGCTGGGAGCAAGTCTGGTTACCTTAGCTCCTTCGGGAAGGTCGCGGGGAGGAAATTTAGCCTCCATATCTTCCGGAAGAGTTTTTATATCCGGATAAAGTAATTCGCTAAGACGGTCAAAATCCATTTTTATCTCCTAAAAATTTATCTATTAATTATTTGCAGTATAAAAGGGTTATGTTTTCGTTCGCGCGAGAGGGTAGAGCTCGGTCCGTGACCGGGATATATTTCGTAGTCTTTTTCAAAAGACACGAGTCTTTTGAGAGAGGCGATAAGCGTGTTTATATTTCCGCCGATAAAGTCCGAACGTCCGATGCTGTCCTCAAAAAGCGTGTCGCCGGTTACCATAATATCTCCCGCCAAAAAGCAACAGCATCCGGGTGTGTGGCCGGGCGTGGAGATGACCTTTACCTTTTGAGAGCCGAGCTCAAGCTCGTCCCCTTCGGTGAGACTTCTGTCAGGTGAGCCGAAATCGACCGACGGTACTCCGAAAAGATACGCGCAGTTTACTCTCGCGTCGGAAAACGCTGATTCGTCGCCTTCGCCGACAAGCACGGGAACGCCGGAAAAATGCGCCCTCGTTTCGTTTAAGGTCAGCATATGATCGTAGTGCGCGTGGGTCAGCACGATATAGCGGAGAGTCATACCGTTTGAGGAAAAGAAATCTTCCATTTCGTCCACGTCGTAGGACGGATCGAAAAGTATCGCGTCCCCCGAGTCACTCTCTGAAAGAACGTATGTGTTAGCGGCGTATCCTCCGCCGTTAAAGGTAAATATTTCAAACATTTTTGTGCCCATATCTTTCACAGCAAAGTTCATATATGAAAAAATATTTATACATCTTATATTGTACCACGAAATCGCCGAAATGTCTATAAAAATATTTGAATTTTAAACGAATTTAAAAAATTAAATCTATATTTTCTCCGAATGAATAATTCGGGCAAAAGAAAGACAGAATATTTTAAGAAACACGCAGTATAGAAAAAAGACATCAAAAAGTAAGAAAAAGGAGACGGTGCAAACACGCACCGGATTGATAAAATGACAAGATCAAGGAAAAACGGCATCGCGCGGCGGATGATCCTCTTTATTATCTGTATCGCGACAGTGCTTTCGCTTGCGTCGTGCGGAATGTTTGGCAGAGCGGAGGACGAGCCCCAAAAAAGAATATATTTCCTTAACTTTAAGCCCGAGGTGGCTCAGATATACGAGGAGATCGCTCAAAAATACAAAGAAGAAACAGGCGTAGAGGTAAAGGTGGTTACCGCGGCGGCAAACACCTACGAGCAGACTCTCAAATCCGAGATCGCAAAGTCGGACGCGCCTACCATATTTCAGATAAACGGTCCGATAGGATATTCCGCGTGGAAGGACTATTGCGCCGACCTGTCTGACACCGAAATATATAAGCATCTGACCGACAAAAATCTCGCGATCAAAAGCGGTGACGGAGTGTACGGTATCCCTTACGTTGTGGAAGGCTACGGAATAATATATAACGAGGAGATCACCGACAGATATTTCGCGCTCACCGATCGCGCGACCGACTTTTCGTCAATGGACGAGGTAAACTCGTTTGACCGTCTCAAAGCACTTGTGGAGGATATGACGGCAAGAAAAGGCGAGCTCGGAATTGACGGTGTTTTCGCTTCCACTTCGCTTAAACCCGGTGATGATTGGCGCTGGCAGACTCACCTTGCAAATCTGCCGATATACTATGAGTTTAAGGACAGAAATATAGACCTCACCAAGGACACCGCGTCTGATATAGAGTTCAGATATTCGCAAAACTATCAGAATATTTTCGATCTTTATATCAACAACTCGGTGACCGAGAAAAACATGCTCGGTACCAAGCAGGTAGCCGATTCGATGAGTGAATTTGCGCTCGGGCGCTGTGCCATGGTTCAGAACGGAACGTGGGCGTGGAATGAGATAAAGGACGTAAAGGGTAACACCGTATCGTCTGACAAGATAAAATTCCTGCCCATATATATTGGCGCAGAGGGTGAAGAAAATCAGGGACTTTGCGTAGGTACTGAAAATTATTTTGCGATAAATTCCGAAGTATCAGAGGAAAAGCAGAAGCTGTCTGCGGACTTCCTTATGTGGCTGTTCTCAAGCGAAACGGGTAAAAAATACGTTACCGAACAGCTTGGATTTAACGCGCCTTTTGACACCTTCGGCGAAAACGAAAAGCCGAGTGATCCGCTCGCGCGTGAGGTAGTCAGATACCTTGAGAACGGTAAGGAAAACGTGGACTGGGTGTTCACCGTATTCCCAAGCGCGACCTTTAAGGAGAATTTCGGTTCGTCTTTGCTCAAATACGCGCAGGGACAGACTGCCTTTGAGGATCTGAAAAATTCAGTCGTAGCAGACTGGAAAAAAGAAGCATCAACACTGAAATAAGAAAGCGAAAAGGGGGACACCGCGATGGTACGGCATCTCAAAAAATATTTTCCGGTATTTCTGCTACCGGCGGCACTCGCTTTCGCGGTGTCTTTCCTCGTCCCGTTTTTGCTCGGTATCTATCTTTCGTTTACCGAGTTCAGGACGGTCACGAACGCCGAGTGGGTAGGTCTTGATAACTATATTGCCGCGTTTAACGATTCTTCCGGCTTTGTATCTGCTTTGTGGTTTACCGTAAAATTTACGGTGGTATCAACCGTAACCGTAAATCTTATTGCGTTTGCGCTTGCTCTCGCACTGACGAGAGGGCACAGGGGAACTAATATTTTCCGTACTGTGTTTTTTATGCCCAACCTCATCGGCGGAATAGTGCTCGGATATATCTGGCAGCTTATAATAAACGGAGTTTTGTCTTACTTTGGAGTGGACATAACCTTTTCCGCTTCGTACGGATTTTGGGGACTTGTGGTACTGACAAACTGGCAGCTTATCGGTTATATGATGATAATATATATCGCAGGTATAAACAATATCCCGACGTCGATAATCGAGGCGGCGAAAATAGACGGCGCGTCGCCCATCGGTATGCTCAGGTATATAACTCTGCCGTCGGTTATGCAGTCGATAACGATATGCCTGTTTCTCACCATAACCAATTCGTTTAAGCTGTTTGATCAGAATCTCGCGCTTACGGGGGGTGCTCCCGGCAGGGAAAGCTCTATGCTCGCGCTGGATATTTATAAGACGTTTTACGGCAGGATAGGAGAGGAGGGCGTCGGACAGGCGAAGGCGGTTATCTTTTTCGTTATCGTGGCGCTGATAGCACTCGCACAGCTAAAGCTGACAAGCGGAGGTAAAAAAGGAAAATGAGGATCAAAAAACGTGTGATGCGCGCGGCGTTCTATATTTTTCTCACTTTTGCGGCGCTGGTGTTTATCGCCCCGATAATTATCGTTTTTATGAACTCGTTCAAGGGTCAGTTTTTTATAACGGATGCACCGTTCACCTTGCCAAACAGTGAAACCTTTGTCGAACTTGAAAATTACACGAATGGAATCAGACGAACGAATTTTATATCCTCGTTCGGGTATTCGCTTTTTATAACTCTTGCGTCGGTTTTGGCAATAGTGCTTTTTTGCTCAATGGCGGCGTGGTTTTTGGCAAGGGTGAAAAACAGTATAACGCGAACGGTTTACTACGCCTTCGTTTTCAGCATGATAGTGCCGTTTCAGATGGTAATGTTTACTATGTCAAAGGTGGCGAATATCCTGCGTCTGGATAACCCCCTCGGTATTGTGTTTATCTATCTCGGATTCGGCGCGGGACTGTCGATATTTATGTTTTACGGATTTGCAAGCGGTATTCCTACCGAGATCGAAGAAGCCGCTACAATAGACGGATGTTCGCCGATAACGATGTTCTTCAGGGTTATCTTTCCGATACTGCGCCCTATCGCAACGACGGTTGCTATTCTTAATACCATGTGGATATGGAACGACTATCTGCTCCCTTATCTCGTGATAGGAAACAGCTATAAAACCATTCCGATAGCAGTTCAGTACCTTGAGGGCGGATACGGCTCGCGCGATATGGGAGCCTTGATGGCACTGCTAGTGTTATCCGTTATCCCGATAATAATATTCTACCTCGCCGCGCAAAAGCAGATAGTCAAAGGTGTGGTCGCAGGTGCCGTAAAAGGTTGATATGCATTATAGTAATATATAACTTTTTAGTGCGTAATGGCATATCTCGTATAAACAGGTAAAAATTATTTTTATAAGGAGAAACAAAATGAGAAAAGCCGGGATTTTAATGCATGTCAGCTCACTTCCGTCACCGTACGGGATAGGAACGCTCGGAAAAACTGCTCACGAGTTTGCGGAGTTTTTACACAGGGCGGGCTTTTCTCTGTGGCAGATATTGCCGATAGGACCGACGGGGTATGGAGATTCGCCGTATCAGTCCTTTTCTTCGCACGCAGGAAATCCGTATTTTATAGACCCTGACAGACTTGTGGCGGACGGACTTCTCACCCACTCGGAGTGCGCGGGTTTTAATTTTGGACGCACCTCCGACTCAGTGGATTACGGTGCTCTTTATGAAAACAGATTCAAGCTTTTGAAGCTTGCCGCGCCGAGATTTTTCTCAGCTGAGCCCGAGTCGTTTTCCGCGTTTTGTGAAAATAACTCAAACTGGCTTGACGATTACGCGCTGTTTTCTGTTATCAAAGAGAAAAACGGTCAAAAGCCTTGGCAGGAATGGGAAGAACCGCTCAAAAACCGCGATGACAAGGCACTGACTCGTACGGAGGAGGAGTATGCGGACGACATAAGATTTTATAAAATGCTCCAGTACCTTTTCTATTCGCAGTGGAAAGACCTGCGTGACCACTGCCGCGCGCTCGGAATATCAATTATAGGCGACCTTCCGATATACGCCGCGGCTGACAGCGCGGACACTTGGGCGCACCCCGAGTATTTTTCGTTTGACGAGTCGCTGTCTCAGACGCTTGCGGCGGGATGCCCGCCTGACAGCTTTTCAAAGGACGGACAGTACTGGGGCAACCCTACCTACGATTGGGACGCTATACGTGCGGACGGGTACAGATTTTGGATAGACCGTCTGTCCACCGCGTTGTCTACCTTTGATTACGTTCGAATAGATCATTTTCGCGCGTTTGACGAGTATTACGCGATACCCGCAAATTCCCATCCCGCGGACGGTAGCTGGATGCGCGGCCCGGGACGTGAATTTTTCGATTTTATGCGCGCGGAGTTTGACGACCTGCCGATAATCGCGGAGGATCTCGGATTTATAACCGATTCGGTGCGGGATCTTCTGAGATACACCGATTTCCCCGGCATGAGGGTGCTTCAGTTCGGGTTTTACGATGGAGCCGAGGAACATCTGCCGTATAACTACCCGTCAAACAGCGTGGCGTACACCGGTACTCACGATAACGCGACGTTAAAAGAGTTTTTTGATACCCTTTCGGACAGGGAGAGGGAGTTTGCGTACTCTTATTTTGATGCAAAAGACCCCGATGCGGCAACTGCGCGCGCCGTAAGAGATATTATCGCGTCTCCTTCCTGCTTTGCCGTTGTTCCGATGCAGGATATTCTTTCTCTCGGCGGCGAGGCGAGGATGAACACCCCGTCTGTTGCATCCGGCAACTGGCGGTGGCGGATGACGCATATCCCTGACGCGGTGACGGAAAAGAGGCTGTCAGATATGTGCCGTGTTTACGGCAGGCGGTGAACGTTTTCTCAAAATTTGACAATCCTTTCTTTTTATGATATAATCTGTGGGATAGAAATGAAAGGATAGGCTTTAGCCGACGACCGTTTTATGAAGAATAAAAGCTTTGTCCGAAGCTTGGCACTTCTCATCATTCTTGCCTCGATTTTGCAATCAGTCAGCTTCGAGATTTTCGCGTCCGCGCCGACTATCGGCTCTGACGTCTCGGATATATCACAGGACAGTATTACCGAAAGTCTTCGCCCGAGCGAGGGCATTTACCGTATCAGAAACGCAAAAACGTCTGCGTATCTGACCGCATCTGACAGCGTTTGCACCCTTTCAGAATACTCGGAGGACGGGTATCAGATATTCGTTTTGAAAAAATTGTCTTCCGCTATATTTTCTCTCGTGCAGGAAAGCGGCGGCGGTGCTCTTGCCGTATCCGAGTCCTATGCCGTAATGTCTGACACTACGGACACAAACTGCAGACTTCTCATTACCCGTCAGGATGACGGAAGTTACAGGATCTCTCCCGCCGGCGAGGGACTTACAGACTTGTCGCTTACCGCGGCGGAAAGCCTCGGATTCAGTGAATATACAGGCGACTCAAGTCAGAAGTGGTATCTTGAGAGCATACCGATCTCGTCAATATCTTTTGACCGAGAGGAGCTTACCCTGACGGTTGGCAGAAGTGCCTCTCTCAAGATCTCTACCTATCCCGCATCTACCGATGCGGAGATAGCCTTCGTTTCAAGTGACACGGAGGTAGCGGTAGTTAATGAAAACGGTATCGTTACCGCGCAGAAAAACGGTACCGCGGTTATAACCGCGATATACGGAGAATTGCGCGCCGAGTGTGTTCTTACCGTATCGGAGATCAAAGCGGAGACCTTTTACAGCCAGCACAACATAACTCAAGGCGGTGGATGGGACGGTTCACAGCTTACTTCACTTAGATTTTCCGGCAAGTATTTTGCAAAAGATTATTTCACGGGCACGTCCGACTGGATGGACGAGGGGTGCAATACCTGCAGCTTTGCTATGATCCTCAAAAATCTCGGTGCTACTCTTGATGAAGGTTACGATTTCCGCACGGGGAAAACCGACGATCTTGAGCCTGACCCGTACACGGTCGCGCTCGCAAATTCGGGCAATCACGGAGCTACCGGGAAATACGACAGACTCTGGGGTAATCCCGTTGCGATAGATATGCCTAAGCTGCTGTCAAGATTTTCTGTCGGCGGTTCTCCCGTTGCCGCTACCGTAAAGCGCGGTGCTATTACCAGAAAACAGATAAAAGAAGCGCTTGACGAGCATCCCGAGGGCGTTATCGTAGAGGTTTACTTATCCGAGGAATATCGCCACTTTCTCGTGTTTACCGAGTGCATAAACCCGGACGACGATCCGAGATATTACGACTTTATCGTGTGCGATCCCTCCGCGTTCGAGCGCGGACTCGGAGACCACGTTCCGTTTACGCAGAGTACGTCCTATCTTACCATAGGATACCGTTACAGTAACATAGTAAGCCTGCGCTGGATAAACGTACTGTCCTCTTTTGATTACTCGGGCAGTCTGCGCCAAAATAAAATATCAGACTCGCGTCTTAAATAAAAAATTCCCTGCCGGAGCAGGGAATTTTTTATTTAGATCAGTTTCCGCATACGCAGCAGAAAACTAAAAGCAAAGCGATGATAATGAGCCAAGTAGAATTGTTGTCATCGAAAAGATTGCACAGGCAGTTGTTCATACCTCAAATGTCCTCCCTTCATTTCACGCTATGCAGGAGTACTTTCGCCCTCCTGTTATTATAGTATGAACGGGTGGATTTTTTGTTACAGTTAATTATCGGTATAAAGATTTCCGTCCTCAAAATATTCTTTGTTTACACCGTCAAGCAGGTCAAGATATTCACAGCATCTGCGGGAGAGCAGAATATAAAGCATTGTACCGATCTGAATAACGCATACCGAAACGAGCGAAACGAGATAAACCGTGTAAAGTACGCCGCTGCCGATATGCGCGCCGCCCTTGAAGTTAAAGTCAAGCCACAGTGCGACAAGGGAATACACGCCGCAAAGCGATCCCAAAATAGCGAAGAATTTCACGCCCTGCGCTATCATTACCGCAAACAGCGCGCTGAGGATTACGAGAATGTAGTTCATCAAACAGTCTATACGCATACTCTTAACCGAAGCAACGTAAAAGGTCTGAATCACGGCGGGAAGGATACGGAGCACTACGAAAGAAATGAGAAGAATGAACATCACTCTTTCGGTGCGCTGCATTTCCGGGCTTTTTTCAAGCTGGGAGTCAATAAGCGCCGCCTTTTCTTTTCTTGATCTCATATTCCTCCTCCTTTCTGCCGAGATGAGTAAAATCAGTTAATACGTCCGAAAAAGTAGAGCAATGCGACCGCGATACCTGCCACGCTGTAAGTGCAGACTATTACGTCAAGCAATAATACGATCGACGAAACGTAAGGGATAGCGGAAGCGCAGCCGCCGATTATCGCGACGAAAATAGGTATGAAGAGATACGCCAGTATAATCAAAACAAGGAAAAATACGTTACGAGCTTTATAGCTAACGGGGAAAAGTTCTTCAAGCATGACCGCGTCTCCAATCCTTTTGTTTGTTACAGTATAACACCAATATGTGTCGAATGTGTGTATTTTTTAATAAATCAAAGTGTGCGAAACGTTATTTCTTTTTTCGCTCTGCCGCCGTAAAATCCCAATCGGACAGCTCGTCGTCTGTGACGAGGAAGGCTTTTTTGGATATTTTCGCGAGCGGTGTGTCTGAATACGAGTCTGAATAGAACTCGTCTATCTCCGCATTGCCAAACTCTTCTCTGAAGCGGGCTACCTTTTCTTCTCCGTAGCAGTTTTCGCCGGTGTATTTGCCGCTTTTTTTGTCAACACGGGAAGCGATAAGATGTTTTATTCCGAGCGCATCGCACGCGGGGCGCAGTAAAAATTCGGGCGAGGCGGAGATTACCACGTCATCCTCTCGGTGGATGTCTTTATAGAGCTGTTTTACGTCGTCCATATTACCGCGCCAGAATTCGGCAACGTATGCGTCTATATCCTTGATGCCGCGGAAAAATCGGTAAAAACGCTCCTTAAAAGCGGTCTTTTTTATAAAACCGAGCGTGAATCTCGCAAAGTGAAATCCCTGCGCGGGCAGATACCTTAACAGCAGAGGATTTTTTCTGATACAGAAAAAGTAAAATTTAGCTGTGCTGTCGTGATATGAAATGGTTTTGTCAAAATCGTATACGTTCAAAATCAAGCTCCTTGAAAATTAATTTAACTTCCTTGAGTACTTACCCGGCTGATTATGTGATCCTGCATTTCGGTGCAGAGATCGACGAATCTCGCGCTGTAACCCCAGACACGGACGATCAGATCGGCGTGAGAGTCGGGATCTTTTTGCGCCGCTTTGAGTTCTTCTACGTCGTAGGCGGCGATGTTGAACATCGAAAGTCCTTTTTCGATTCCGGCATCAACCAGGGTTTCCATTACAGTCATTTGCTGTTCTCTTGGGAGATTGAGCATTTTCGGAATGGAGATATGTACCGCCGCAACTCCGAATGCGCGGCCGAGATCAGCCTTGCCAATGGAGTTAATAAGTGCCGTCGGACCGTTTAACGCGCGGCCGGGAGTAGCGCAGTAATGCTCGGCTATGGGATCCTTCCACTTGCGTCCGTCAGGCGTTGCCCAGGTGCCGTAAGCCTCCTGCAAAAACAGCCAGCCGACAAGCGACGGCCATATCAGGATACCGTTATCGCGGCTGAATTCTTCAAGCCAGTCGCAGAAATTTTTCGCAATATCTGCGGCGATAAGATCGACCTCGTCAATATCGTTTCCGAATTTAGGTGCGGCAAGAAGGGCAGAGCGAATCTCGTCGTGTCCTTCAAAGTTTGCCGCGAGAGCATCCATAACCTCGGTCATCGTGTATTTTTTGTCGTCGTAAACGACCTTTTTGATAGCCGCTATCCCGTCAGCGACGGTGGGGATAGAGCCGGAGAATATCTGATAACACTCAACCGGCATTCCGCGAATCATATCGCGTCCGCTGTCAAGCACGAAATCAAACGTACCGTTTAAGATAAACGAGCCGTGTTCTTTTACTCTGTATTCGTGGCGTAATTTAAGGCCTTCACAGCATTGGAGCGCCTGATATTTGTATTGCGAGAGAAATACGTTATAGAATTCATCAAAGGTTTTGCATTCGGTGACGTCTCCGCTTTCAAATCCGAGAGATGCGTCGGGGCGATGTATTGACGGCTGATTGTCTTTGTGCCAGTATCGAACGCCTTGATCTTCCGGGCGGTCAAACAATTTACCGTTGTTCATAGTGATCTCAAGAGTGGATACTGCGTCTATATGATCGAAGTTTATCATACTTCCGCCGTCGATAATTATCTCGGTACATCCGTCGTTTGTGTAACGGCAAGCCCAATTTTCTGGGATTCCCGCTTTAACGAGCGCAGGGATGATTATCTCGTCGTTATATACCGTTGCCTGGCCGTGTCCGAGGAGCTGAACTTCAAACGCTTTTTCTCTCAGTTCGGCAGGCATATTTTTGTGGAAACGCACGTTCATATGAGGCTCGGGCATTTTTACGCGGCGGGTAGCCTCAAGCATAAGAACAGAAAGGCGGTTTGACGCATCGCTTCCGTCCTCGTTTCTTCCGCCGACCATCACGTTGATAAGAGTATCTCCTGTACCGCAGGTGTTAAGACGCTCCCAAAGATCGCAAAGAATATCCTGCGCTTCGTCTTCGGTGATAATGCCGTTTTTCACGTCGTTCTCGTAAAAACCGCCGAGCGCGACGTCAAGACGGCCGATGCACGAGGTACCGAACACGTTACGCAGACGCCACATAAGATAGAAAAGCTGTACCGCTTGTTCAAAGGTTTCGGGCTTTCCATCGGCTATTGCCGCCATATTTTTACGCATACGCAGAAGTCGCGCGTCGTCACTGTTCGTGATCATTTCGTCTAACTGCGCGACCGTCCTTTTGAAAAAATCTGCTATCTCAAGATACACCTCGCCGAGAAGAGTGAGAAATTCCTTTTCTTCTTCGCCCGCGCTTTCCGCGTTTTTGAACGCCTTTTCGGCGATGCCTTTAACTCCGTATTTATAAAACGCATCGCCCATAGGGAAGTGGAGGTTATCGTTAGGACCGAAATACACGGGATGCCCGTGCATCGGAATGCCGACGATGCACCCCTTTTCGGGAATTTCAGCGATGATGGCGCGTGTCAGCGCATTACAGTCTCTTGCTATATCTTGGTAAGCTGACATAATAGTCCCTTCCTTTACAAGCGGTTAATGGTGATTACAGCAGTTTTTCAAGCTCGTTAAGCGATTTGATCTCGTAGTCGGGTACCGTGTCTTTGCAGTCAGCACCGTGCGGATTAAACCACACGGTGACAATTCCCGCGTTCTTTCCGCCTTTAATATCGGACGAAAGACTGTCTCCGATTATCAAAGATTCCTCGCGTTTGAAATCTTCTATATTCTCAAAACAGAAATCAAAAAATTCCGCGCTCGGCTTGGTGTGCCCTATTTCCTGCGAGATGAATATGCCGTCAAAATATTTTGCAATATCCGCGCATTTTATTCTGCTGCGCTGTACGTGCGAGTGTCCGTTTGATACGACGTACATACGGTACTTGCCGCAAAGTCTGTTTAACAGGTCAATCGCGCCGTCGATGAAAAAGCACTCAAGAGACAGCTTGCTCTCGTAGTATTCTCCCGCCGCGCGAGGATCTCTGTCCACGCCTATCGCCTCAAAGAAAAGGCTGTATCTGCGTAGTCTTACCTCGTCGCGGGTGAGTTTGCCGAGCTCAAGCAGTTTCCACTGCTCGGCGTTGATACGGCTGTACGTAGATATGTTTTCATCGGTAGGCTCAATGTCCAGGTGAATGAGAGTTTTGGTGAGCGCCGCACGCTCGGATTTTTTGAAATCGAGCAGGGTGTCGTCAAGATCGAAAAGAATGTTTTTTATCATCAGAGTGCGTTCGCTTCCTTGATTTTAAGATATTCCGCGAAGTATCTGTGTCCGAACTCGCGCAGAGATACCGAGTTGAAATGGATCCCGTCTTCCTTGAGTGTAAGATCCTCGGCACTTACAACGGCGCAAAGCGGAAGCTCTGCCGCTATCTCTGCAAAAATGCCGTTCATACGGAAAAACTTATTAAGATCGTACTTTTCGGGATCGCGGGTAGTAGCGAGCTCGCCGATAAGCACCGGCACGTTCTGCGCGCCGAGCTGTTCTCTCATCTCGGTCATCATACGGATAAAGCGCTCTTTGTAGGTCGGCCACGATTCGTCACGTCCGCAGTCAGCCTCACCCTGATGCCAGATTATGCATTTGAGTTCGGACGTGCGCTTAGCAAGCTTGGTCATAGCTACCGCGTGATCGAAAAGGAGCTCGCCCGGCATCCACTGTTCAAGTCTCGTGCCGCCGTCAGCGCACGGGATAAGTCCGACCGGCGCGTTTATGTGGTTGGCAAAATCGTCCGCAAAGCTTGCCGCAAGGCTGATACCGCTTTTATACTTGCCTACGAACATTGATCTGTCGGTATTTATCGGCTCGCGCATACGCTGCCATCTTGCCATACGGAGCATATAGCAGTTTTCGTTTTCTATCGGCTCAACGTCGCCTATATCTCCTCTGCCCGCCATGTTTGACTGGCCTATCATAAGTACGCTACTGACAAGTTTGTCAACACTGTTAAGTCCGTCGTTTATCATTTCTGTTATTTCCTTTCGGGAATTATAAATTTATCGCTTTCCTTGAGTCCCAGTTCGTCACGTATCAGCTCAAATCTTGCTTTTGCTATCGCGAGCGTGGCAGGCTTATGCGCGTCACTGCCGAAATAGAATTTTGCGCCGCACTCTTTTGCTATCCTGTACGGGCGGAGCATACGCTCTCTTTCCTCGGGAGTGTGGGTCTCGTAGCCTCCGATGTTAAGCTCAACGCCTACGCCCTTTTTTGCTATTTTGCCGAACAGATATTTGTACGTATCGTCCTCTATCATATCGTAAAAGGTTATTTCGTCCATGTCAAGTCCGCGTTTGCCGAGGCTGCAGGTAATATGTGCGATACCCATCTTTTCAAAAGGAAGATCCATATCAAGCAGCTTGTCAATACGGTTTACGTAAGTTTCTTTTCTTACCTCTACCGAGTCGTATCCCTCTTCCGATATGGTAAACCCTCGCATATGCATATGGGTCGTAGAGATGATTATAAAGTCGAATTTATCCATCGTCTCGGGGCGGATACCCAAGTTCATATCCTTGTCGAGGTCTGTCTCGCAGCCGAAAAGCAGTTTTACATTTTCACTCTGCGGAAGCGGTAGCCAGGAGGATACGTGCTCGAAATCCTGTCCGGGATAAAATCCCGATTCGTTATAAAACGGGCCGTCCCACATATGGTCGGTCAGACAGAGAGTGGTGAATCCGTTTTCTTCTCCGTATTTGAGAATGTTTTCAGGGGTCTGATCTTTGTTCTTCGAGCAATAGGAGAGCTGCGTGTGAATGTGGAAGTCGTGGTCGATTACGTATTTCATATCTGTTTTTCCTTGATTACGCTTCTTTCGGATAAGCCTTGTAAAGATGTACGATGTTGAGGTCTTCGGGCATATCAAGTCCGTGAGAGCCGCAGCCGCCGTCTATTTCGTGGCAGCCGTGATCCATCGCAAAGCCGACGAGAGTATCGTGGCTCTTCCAGTATCTTTCTATAAGCACGCTGAACTCACCGAATGCGGCTGAATTTGCCTTCAGCTCGGAAAGAGCGTGATGATGCTCGGGGCCGACTTTGTGCATTCTTGAGTCGAAATTTCCGTTGTAAACTACGATAAAGTCGTACTTATCTTCTATTATTGTCTGAACGACTTTTGCGTTTGCTTCTTCGATGGTGTTGTATACGAAGTAGTCCATGTTGCGCTCAAGGAATATTTTTGCAAGGCTGCAACCCACCTCCTGCGCGATGATAACGCATTTTTTACCTGCGCGGATGAGCGCGTCAAATATAGTGTCTATCGTGATAACGGGCTTGGTGTATTTTCTGATGCCGTGAACTTCCGGCTGAGCTCCGGTGTACATAGTGCCGAAGCAAACGGGAGTTACCGACGGCATAACGGTACGGAAGGGAAGCTCAATATCGGTGCGCTCTATCGCCTCACGCATAAGGTGAGGATAGGTGCGGTATACCCACTCGCCGATAGCGTCGGGATTGTACATAAAAATTCTGTCTGCTTTTCTGCCCTCGAACATACGGTCAACGTATTCGACCAGCTTCTCTGAGGGGTCTGCCGCGAACTCAGGGCGGTCAACGCCGATTGCGTAGGCAAGTGCGGCGCACAGAGTATCAAGAGAGTTTTCGTTAAGTGTATCTTTTACAGTGGTGTTGAATTCTTCGAGATTCATTTTTTATCTCCTTGTTTGCTAAAAATTTATTTTATGAGGTTTTCTTCTTTCGTAGTAATAATATCCGTCAAAACCGAGTTCCTTTAGCCTCTCTGATGCGGTTTTGAAATTACGCGCGATGTCTTTTGATGAATGAGCGTCGCTTCCGACGGTTATCTTTTCTCCGCCGAGGGCTCTGTAACGCGCGAGAATATCGTAGTCGGGAATCGCGTGCATCTCGCCGTCCTCTGCTACAAGTCCGTGAGTATTTACTTCAAGCGAGATTCCGCGTTCTATAATACGGCGCAGTATTTTTTCTATCTTGTCGTCAAGACGGGATACGTCAAATCCCATACCGTACTTTCCGTTTATATATCTGAGCGGGCAGGTAAGATGTGCGAACGAGTCCATATCGCTTTTGTCGATGTTGTCATAAGCCTGATCAAAATACAGCCCGAGATATTCCTCAATCTCGCCATCCGTCATCTTGTCAAACTCCATATGGGCGTATGCGCGGGTGGTACCGTCCCGATAGTCAACGTGATGTATCGCGCCGAGGATGAAGTCAAATTCGGTCAGCGACAGCAGTATCTCCGCATAATCCAGGCGAAACAAATATTCACCCAGCTCTATTCCGCAGAGAATTTTTATCCTGTCACCGTACTTTTCGCGCGCGGCAGCAACGTCCGAGATAAGCGAAACTATTCTCGGATGAATTCCGCTTGTTATGTACGTGTGAGTATTTGCGTGGTCGGTTATCGCGACTCCGCGCAGTCCCAGGTCGATGGCGGTCTCGCATATTTCGCTGACAGTTTGCTTACCGTCAACCGAATTGTTTGAATGTATGTGGCTGTCAAACATTTATTTGTTGCGTTCCTTGTGATTTTTTACAGTTTGTGAGATCAAGTTATAGTCGTTTGTCAGAATGGTATCTATCCCCATGTCAAGGAAATGCTCGGCTTCCTCCGGATCATCGGACCAGAATACGTTGCATATGATTCCATGTTCGTGCGCCTTGTCTATCATTGCTTGATTGAAACACGGCTTAAATAATTGGAGCTTTTTGCATTCGTATTTTATTGCGCGTTCAACTATACCCCACTTGTCCTTTCCGCCTCCGCAACAGCGTACAATATCGGGAGCGACCTCGCGCATAAGAGCGAGGAGATTATCGTTTCCGCTCATAAAATAAACGTATTTTTCACAGTCGTATTTGCGTATCAGTGCGACTATCTTTTGGAGTGTCGTACGATCGTATTCCACATCGTTGTTTACGGTTTTTACGTGAATATTCATGATCGTGTGGCAGGCAAATTTCTTTAGTATATCTTCGAAACGGAGTATCTTGAGACCTTTGAATTTTTCTCCGCGCTTTACGCCGAAGTCGTATTGAAAAAGCTCCTCATAGGTGTATTCGTATACTTTACCCGTACCGTCTGAAACACGGTCAAGAGTTGCATCGTGCAGAGATACAATCTCACCGTCTTTTGTATACCAGAGGTCAAATTCTATCTCCTCTGCTCCGAGCGCGATTGCCGCGCCGAATGCGGGCATACTGTTCTCGGGCGCTACGGTGTTGAAACCGCGGTGAGCGCACACGCGGGGATATTCCATCAGCCCGTCGTGCTTTACTATTGCGCTTCCGGCGGGACGGTATTTATAGGGACGGCGTCCTTTTTCAATATATTCGTAATGTGCTGACGGCGGATTACCGAACCCTGCCGGTTTAAAGTATTTATCTTTTATGTTTATTTCTACAGTTTCGATACCGACGCGGCTACCCATGCTCATAAGTATCTTTCCGTCAGGAGACGCAACCAGGCTCGCTCCGCCGATGTCTGATGACTCGTCCATTGAGACCGACGAACGGAGAACATATGCATTCGTGTTGTAAGCAAGGAACGCGCTCATTAGCTCAAGTGCGCGGTGTGTATCACTGCGCTGATGTGAGCATCCGATGATAACGTCCACGTTCATTCTTGCTATATTCGGAAACATCTCGTAAAAATAGAAGTCATAGCAGGTGAGAAATGCGAATCTGATTCCTTCCATTTCTACGACATAAGGCTCGGAATGTTCAAACGAGTATCCGCTGTCAAGCTGAATGTTCGAAACCTCACCCGGTGTAAGGTGCTGTTTGTCGTACCTGCCGACTATCTCGCCGTCTCGGTTTATCGCGTAGGTGGTGTTGCGGCGCGAGTCTCCGTGATAACTCGATGCATTTATAAACAGCATAGCGTTGCATCTTTTTGCAGTAGCACGAGCCGTATCAAGCAGCTTTTTGTTGTACTTTTCCGCGCTTGCGTCTGCGTCTTTCTTGGTCTTCGCAAGGCAAGGAACGTCGCATGACTCGGGACAAACTATAATATCTGCGGTTTCGTCACACTGTTCAAATAGTTCAAACTCTTTTTCAAAATATTCGTCTGACAGAGAATAATCTGTTGAATATTTAGGCTGAATGATAAACACCTTCAAAGCAATCACCTCTTACGTTAAATTATATCACTTTATAAGATTTATTGCAAGTAAAAAAGGGAGGCTTACCTCCCTTTTATAAAGTAAATTATTTAAAAAGCTCGTCAAACACCGGCCACGAGAGGTCGGCGTAAAATCTGTGTCCCTCGGGACCTACTACCTGACGGCACGCGTCGGGTGCACCTGCGGCGGCGTAGATGGGCTTAACTACCTCCTCAAAGCCACGGCGTGCGGAATCAATATCCGCAATCGCGTCAGATAGACCCGAAACTATTATAAGCGGTCTCGGTGCGATTGTTATCGCAATATCCGGCAAGTCAAACCACTTGAGAAAATCCGGAATAAATCCGCATACGCAGTGGTTGTATTTTAAGAAAGAAGTTTTGAACTCTCCGAAAAAGCAGGACGGCATAACCGTAGTAACTCGTGTGTCCATACACGCAACGTAATATGAGGTAGTACCTCCCGCAGAGTTACCCATAAGTCCGAGTCGGCTGTGGTCAAGGCAGTCAAACTCCGCGATAGCGTCGATAAGGCGGGATACGTCGAAAACTCTCTCTCCGAGCAGAGTGCGTCCTACCGCAAGAGCCTGCATCGCGGGCATATTACACATACGGTTGCTCGGTATGTCAGACGTTTGCTCGCCGAATCCGCGCTGTTCCATTATTACCGCCGCGTATCCGCGAGAGACAGCCTGAATCGCAAAATCGCGGTCG
Organism: uncultured Lachnospiraceae bacterium; assembly: GCA_964525525.1. Lineage (GTDB taxonomy): Bacteria > Bacillota > Clostridia > Oscillospirales > CAG-272 > RGIG2161. The sequence goes on from CAZGHD010000001.1 coordinate 21,184, forward strand.
CCTTTTACCTCTGCGGTCTCTTTTGAACCTATTTCGGTGCGTGCAAGGGAAACGTGCATTCCCGCGGTGTGGCCCTGAAGGCAGATGACGGCAGGAGTACGCTCGCCGCGGTTTTTCGGGAGAATGAGATGCGCGGGAACGAAGAAATCCGGCTCGCTTTCAAATTTGAATCTTATCTCATCGTATCTCGGGTCACTTGAGTCCTCCCATTCGATAATGGGCGTAGGATTTGTAAGTTTTCGCGGCATTCTGAGCAGTTCGCACAGCTTTTCGCGCACGGCGGTCTGCTGAACGGCAAAATCTTTTTTCGGATTGTACGCAAGCACAGGCTTCATATTTTCCGCGATTGACATTTTAAGCTCGCTTATGTTCATTTTTTCTCTCCTTTTGGCTTTTTATTTACAGATTATTTCGCCGATGCTTCCGGCGGCGGTGGACGGCATATCGTCAAACAGGTGATCGAAAACGATCTCTCTGACGTACGGGGTAACGTCAGAGACACGCTCTCCGTTTACCGTAATGCCCTCGAAATACACTTTCTCGGTGTGAGATGAGAAATACGGGTCAAATATCTGCATATCCCCGTCGCGCACAGATTTCGGTCCTATGCACATAAGGTATGAGTAGGGATATTCGTCACGGTGGAGAATAAGGTCAATGTTCTTAAAATATATGTTCTTTGCGTTAAGTCCCAGCTCAAACGCGGCAATACTGCCGGCAATAGGATCGCTCTCAAGATACTCTCGCAGGAGATCTACAGGTCTGTTCAGGTCTACCTTTATGTCTTCGAAAATGATGTTGTTTCCGCTTCCGACCGAGACCTTTTCCGGCTTCTCGCCTACGCGGTATGCGGGGGCCTGGCAGTAGAGCTTGAAGGTGCTGACGTTCTCGATCCTTCTGAATATGGCGTCCTCTATATAGCAGTCAACCTCACTGCCGTCGTCGTAAGTATAGATGCCCGGCTGGATTCTGATAGCGGGATAACCTTTGGTGAGGAAAAGATCCTCGCAGATTACCGTCTTTGCGGGGCCGAAGTTGACAGACGAGTTCTGCCAGTCAAACATATTGAAAGCTACAAGATCGTCCCCGACCTCGCCGCGGATATTCTTGACGAACACGTTTTCCACGTTTCCGTTTATGTGCAGACCGTCCGCAAAGCAGGTGTCAAAAATTATGTTTTGCATATTAAGGTCGGTCGCGTCTCCGCACTGAACGGCAAATCCCGCGCAGTTTTTGAAGGTCATGTTCTTTAAGGTCAGGTGATCCATGTTATCAAAGAAGAACAGGGTGGAAACACCGAAAAAACTGCGATCCTCGTCGTACATTCCGCTCTTACCGTAGCCGAGTCGGGTGGTCTGGCAGTCTGCCCAGATACCGCCTTCTATCGTGATGTTAGCATCTCTTACGTCCGAGACTATCGGCGCGTGGGTTCCATCGTAGGTGTGCTCGTTACGGAACATAATGACTTTAGTGCTGTCAGCGAGGCGGATAAGTGCATCCTTGTCCGCAATTATTCGACGGTTTGAGGGAATAACAACCGTTCTGTCAATGAGGTAAGGCGTTTCTTTTGCGGGAATTATTACTACCTCGTGCTCGCGCAGAGCCGCTTCAAGCGCCTCCGTCCATATATCGCCGTTTGGCGCGTAGTCGGTCAGTTTAACTTCGTGTGAGAGCGTCTGAGCGAGTTTTTCGTTTCTTTTTATCATGTCAGAGAGGGTTGATTCGATCTGCTTTTTGATGTTTTCCATAGCAATCTCCGATCGTATATTTTAATAAGCTTCACCGACGATTATAACACAACGCACCGTCTCTGTCAAGAATAAGAAAAGGCTTTCTTTAGTAAAGAAAACCTTGATTCTATATTTTTGTCAGCCTATCTCTGTTACTGCGCCGATAAATATCGGGAGGGAGGTTGCGTTATCCACTATCGCATAAACGAACGGGCGGTCCAGCACTACTCTTTTTGTCTCTGCCATGGCGCCGTCCCGCATCTCCACTATGGTAGCCGCGCCTGCGCGGGTGCCGAGCTCATCAACCGAGATAAAAGTTTTGTGACGCACGTCGCCTATAAAGATGTTACCGCGGGAGGAACTGCCGAGCTTTGTGAAGTCAGCCGCGTTTCCGTCAAATGCGGTGGGCATTCCGAGGTCTTTGAGGATGTCACAGAGCGAAATGTCATAGTCGTATGAAAACTTTGGCAGGGAGGCGGAAAGATACGAATGTTCGGCGTTTTGAATAAGAGAAATAAACTTGTCGCCGTCAAGATTTTTGATATAGTCGTATATGTCAATTCCTTCGTTTGGTAAGAACGCTGCAAAGCTGTATTTACCGCCTTCGTAGTTCTTTATAAAACCAGTAGTTTGATCGTCGTGAATGTATGTTGATTCACCTGAGGTCATCATTTTTACTTTCTGCTTTTCGCCGTTATACGCAGTAAACGTTCCGTTTTGAATATCGTTTTTCTCGTACGTTTTCTGCCACTCGGCGTCAAACGTTACCGCGTTGATAAGATACATTACCGCGTATTCGTCTATTTCGTCAAGGATCTTATCTATCATTCCGTCGGTGTTGTTTTTTACCCAGTTGTTTATATCCTTTAAGGTCTGACGGTCAAACGGAGCTTTATACGCGTCGGCAGAGTAGTAGTCCGCATTTTTTTGAAGGAACTCTTTTTCTACCGTGAGTCTGTTCTCGTCATCACGGAACCATATCGAGTTTGCTATCTCGAGCTTGTATTTTTCTTCACTGGGTAGATTTTTTACGTAGGAGTGAAGATATTCGTTCAGCTCTCCTATCGTTTTTTCGCCGCCGAGCAGGGCTTCCATTTCTTGCTTTGTCTGACCGTCTGCTCCGTTTGCCGTCATGGCGAGGGCGAGGATAACCGACAGAGGAGACACGAGCAGACTTTCGGTTTCTCCGTTTGCTTTGCTTTCCGCGGCAGACGCTTTGAAAAGTTCTAAATACAGCTTTGCCTGCTGTGAAATGAAGTCACTGTCTGCAGCTTTTTCGGTGACGTTTTCGGGAGTTATGCCCTCCATCAGGTCAGCTGCTTGAACCTTGGTGCATCCGACGAGGTTAAGCGGCATTACAAGCGCGAGTAAAAGGCAGATCAACGTGATCGGTTTCATTGTTTTTCCTCCTTGATTAGAATATTCCGGGGATAAGATGCGAGATCATAAGTCCGCCTGCAAAGGAAACGGTGTTTGCCACGAGAGCGTACAGCACGGTGATACCGCGATTTATCCTCTTGCGGCTGAATTTTTGCATAAATCTGAAGTACAGCACCGCCTCTACTGCAAAGACTATTATTTCAAAAAGAATATAGCTTAGAACAAACGCAAGCTCTCCGCTTTGATAATTTATAACGTTGAGAAGTACGTTGAGCAGTACCTGCGTTACGGCGTTTACGCATACGATAAAGACGAGCTGTTTTCGCGTGACATATCCGAACATCAGCGCTATAAGTATCTCTATTGCGAGGGTGAGCAGTATGCGCGAGACGAGCGATATGATCTCAAGGGTGAAGTCGTAGTCCTTTTTCACCGTGAGCTGCTCCGACTCGGTCGGCTGTACGTTCAGAGTGACGTCTGCACTTTCGGATTCAGGCGGAGCAGTGTCGGGCGTGTCTGTTGTTTCAGACGAGGTAGTTTCGGTAGTGTCTGCGGAGTTTGAAACGCTTGACAGATCGGTCAGGCTGAGGTCAACGCTGAAATAACTGTCAAACGCGTATCTCTCGCATACTCCGCTTGAGACAAATTTTCCGCTCTCGGGAAAGTAGAGCAGAATTTTGAATTTCTGCGGAGGGTAGTAGGTCCAGTTTATCTGCCCGGTTTCGCTTACCTTCCAGCCTTCCTGTAGAAAATAAAATCCGTCGGGATCCTCATACTCTGCGAACGCTTTCCACGTCTTGTAGTCGAGAGAGGAATATGAGTAATGCTCATTTTCATTATGTCGGGCGTTTTCTTCTTTGCCGTCCCACACGGTGGCAGGCCCAGTTGATTCTTTGTACGAGAGCAGGGTGCCCCAGCACTCACCGTCATCGAGGTGCTGAAATTTTACAACGACCGACGGCTTGGGGCCTGTATCGGCACTCGCAGTGACAGAAAGCGCGGAAATAAAGAGTGATACGATGATTATAAAAGCAAGTGTTTTACGCATATCTACCACCTCTGTATCAGTATTTTTTGATTCCGAGCGTTTCTTTTAGCAGCTCAAACTGTTCCTCGTTTATAGGATATGATTTACCGTTTGCCAGAAATATGATGCTGTTTTTGGTGACCGCGTATCTCCATTCAAGCCCGAAGTTAGTGGTCAGTACTACCTTGAAGTCGTATTTCGGAATAGTGGTGTGCGGTATTTGAACGACGTTACCGTCAAAACCGTAGATGGTTGCCTCTCCGTTCGTAAACTCGTCTATCAGGTTTACTGTTTCTGTTATTTCATTTGTGTCACGATGGACGGATACCGTTCCGTTCGGTGCGTACACCTCAAACTGCACATAGCGTATGCCTGAGCTTGAGGGTACTTCGTCTTTGCCGTCACCGTCAGTGTCTGGAGCTACTGCAGGAGCGCCGGTTTCTCCGGCGGCATCGCTGTCGTTACCGTCCGTTTTTTCTCCCTCGGGTTGTCTGAGCGTCTCTCCTATCTCCTGGTCAAACGAGCCGTCGTCGCCTCTTATAGCCCCGGGCGGTGCGCTGTCGTGCGACGGACGCATCACTACGTTAAAATACGCTCCCGCGAAAAACGTGCACAAAACTATGGGGGTAACTATAACGGCAATATTTGTTTTTATCTTTCTTTTTCTCTCTTTTATGCGCTCCTCGCTTCGGCGGTATACCTCCGCTCGGCGCTCATCGAAATTTCTCATATAAGCACCTCTCCCCTTTCTTTCAGTGCGGCGCGAAGGGTGTTTTTGGCTCGATAAAGAAGATTGTCTATCTGTTTTGCGTTCTTTTGCATGACCTTTGCCGCTTCTTCGTAGGAAAGCTCCTCAAAGTAAACGAGATGCACTGCAACTCGCATATCCTCGGGCAGGTCTCTGATCGCTGAATTTATCTCGCGCTTTCTCTCGTCGGAAAGTACCGTCTCCTCGGGAGATTTGCCATCGTCCGTCAGGTCTTCGCTTTCCGAGAGGTCGGACACCGCCGTTCTTTTGCGGTGCTTTATATAATTCAGTGCTCTGCTTCTGCCTATCATAAACAGATAGGTTTTCAGCGACACTTTGAAATTATACCTCGACCTATGTACCAAAAGATCGGAAAACGTGTCTATCGCGATGTCCTCCGACGCATAAATATCTCCGACGTATCGGTCAATAAAAAATATAAGCGCGTCAAAATATTCTTCCATTATCGAGTCAAAAGCACTTTCGTCACCGTCAAGAAAACGGCGGTAGCTACTTGCACCGTTCTCCATCTTCAGTCTCCTTTATGTTTTTGAAGGAATTTACCCCTTTCACTTATTTATACAACCGAAAATCTTAAATTCCTTATATTTTTTTGAATTTTTTTCAAAAATATCCCGTACGGCTATGATACCACAACAGCTATCCCTTGTCAATATGCAAAGCCGTTACCCGATGTGCCATAATATTACAAATAAAATAAGGTATAATATTGACAAGAGGGGCTTCTTGGTGTATAATAATACTCAGATGTTGCATTTGCAACATTTATGATTTTACCTTTAACGATTTAAGGAGCGATCTGATGGTCAACAGATTCGAGCGGTTTTCGTCAGCCATATCGGAGATACATAAATGCTGGCATAAGCTCGCCGCGGAAGAAATGGAGAAATGCGGTCTCAAGGGGCCTCACGCATTCTATCTTGCAACGCTGTACCGATTTGAGGACGGTTTGACGGCGACTCAGCTTTCCGACCTTTGCGGAAAAGATAAGTCAGACGTTTCCCGCACTGTCGCTTCAATGGAGCAGTACGGTCTCGTGATAAAAGAGTGTAACAGTAACAATAATTACCGCGCAAAAATAAAGCTCACCGAATACGGCATGGAATGCGCGGAACACGTCCGTAAATTAGCAAGCGCGGCGGTGGAAATGGCAGGCGGAGAAATTTCTGACGATAAGCGCGCCATATTCTACGAAACGCTTGAGCTGATTGCGGATAATCTTAAATTTATAAGCGAACAGGGGCTTCCGCCCGTAAAATAAATTTTATTTAAGGAGCACGAAAAATGAGTAACTATATCATATGCACAGACTCCGGCAGCGACATAAAGCCCGCTAAACTTGCAGAATGGGGCGTAGCTTTTTCTTCACTTACATTCAGATTCAACGACAGCGAAAAAGAATATACCGACGCCGATATGGAGATCAAAACCTTCTATGACAAGATGCGTGACGGCGGTATCGCAAAGACTGCGGCCATCAATACCGAGACCTTTGCGGCAGAGTTCGAAAAGCATCTCTCCGCAGGCGTTGACGTTCTTTATCTCGGATTCTCGTCCGGACTCAGCACTACCTATAACTCCGGCCGCCTTGCGGCAGAGGCTTTGCGTGAAAAATATCCCGAGCGTAAGATAATTACCGTTGATACCCTTGCGGCGTCAGCCGGTGAAGGTCTTCTCGTTGCTCTCGTTCTCGCTAAGAAGAACGAAGGCGCAACTATTGAGGAAGCGGCGGCGTATGCTGAGGAGATCAAGCTCAACATCTGCCACTGGTTCACCGTTGACGATCTCGTATATCTCAAGCGCGGCGGCAGAGTAAGCCCCACCGTTGCATTCGTAGGTAACGCGCTTGGTATCAAGCCTATTCTTCACGTTGATAACGAAGGTCACCTTACCAGCAAAGCTAAGGTAAGAGGCAGAAAGTCTTCTATAACTGCTCTTGCAGATAAATATACCGAGCTTGCAAAAGAGCCCGAGGGCGGTCTTGCTTATATTTCAAACGGCGACTGTGAATCTGATGCTGAAGCACTTAAAAAGATACTTGAGGACAGACACAACGCAAAGGTTGAGATAATTACAGACGTCGGTCCCGTAATCGGATCTCACGCCGGCCCCGGCGTTCTTGCACTTTTCTTCGCCGGTAAGGAAAGATAAACCGCATATAACACGCGGCTCGTTACCGCGAAAATACGAGCAAGGAGAACGTTTATAAATGTTCAAATTAAAAAAGAAAAGCTCCTCCAAACCCAAGGAAGAGAAAAACGAATTTGATATAAAATATCTGGGCGGTCTGCTTATGGCTAAAATGGCGTTCGGAGGCGCGGCGCGTCTGCGTTCCAACGCTGAAGAGGTAAATAAGCTCAACGTATTCCCGGTTCCTGACGGAGATACCGGTGACAATATGAGAATGACTATCGAGAGCGGTATCGCCGCGCTTGAAAACCTTGATACCGACGATCTTGCAGAAGTAATGAAGGTGTTTTCACACGGAATGCTTCTCGGTGCGAGAGGTAACTCGGGCGTTATTCTCTCACAGTTTTTTGCCGGAACCGCAAAAGGCTTTCAGGGCTCGGAGCAGGCTGACCCCGCTACTCTCGGTCACGCGCTTGAGCTTGGTGTAAAGCAGGCGTATACCTCCGTTATGACTCCTACCGAAGGAACTCTGCTTACCGTTGCGCGCGAGGCGGTTGAATACGCGGTTCAAAATATTACTCCGCAGAGTACCATACGCAGCTTCTTTGCCGATCTGGTAAAAGAGATGCACGACTCGGTTAACCGTACTCCCGAGATCCTTCCCGTACTTAAAGAAGCTGGCGTGGTTGACAGCGGCGGTGCAGGTCTGTTCTATATAATCGACGGATTTAACCGTGTTCTCAACGGTGAGGAGGTCGCCGACGAAGCTGACTCCGAACTTGGAAAAACGTCCGCGCCTCCCGCTCACGTGATGGATTTCTCTGCGTTCGGACCTGACAGCGTAATGACCTACGGATACTGTACCGAGCTTCTCGTTCAGCTTCAGAACTCCAAGACCGACGTTGAGGCGTTTGACGTAGAGCCGCTCAAGCAGTTTCTTGCATCTGTTGGTGACTCGGTCGTGGCTTTCAAGACCGAAAGTATAGTTAAGATTCACGTTCACACTCTTACTCCCGACAAGGTGCTTTCTCACTGTCGAGAGTTTGGAGAGTTCCTTACTGTAAAAATAGAAAATATGTCCCTTCAGCACTCCGAGTCAGAGCTTGAGTCAAAGGCTGACGAGAAGGCAGAAGAGACCGCGCCTCCCGCTCCGCCTAAAAAGTACGGTGTTGTTGCCGTATCAAACGGCCCCGGTGTTTCGGACTTGTTCCGTGAGCTCGGTACCGACGAGATAGTTGAGGGCGGACAGACGCAGAATCCGTCTACCAACGATTTTATTGCCGCGTTTGAAAAGATAAACGCAGAGCATATTTTCGTTTTCCCGAATAACGGAAACATACTTATGGCGGCAAGTCAGGCAGAGAAGCTGTATGATAAGGCGGTCATCCACGTTATCCCGAGCAAGAATATCGGCACGGGCTACGTTGCATTGTCATCTGCTGATCTTGAAAATCCCGAGCCTGCAGCAATAGAGGAAGAGATGAAGGCGGCTATGCAGCGCGTTACCGCAGGCTACGTTTCTCCGTCTATCAGAGACGCGGAGATAAACGGAGTTATCATTAAAAAGGACGACACTATCGGTATAATAGAAAAAGCGATAGTTTTGTCCGATCCCGACAAGCTCAGCGCCGCATCCGCGCTTGCGTGCAAGCTGCTTGAAGATCCCGAGAAATTTATGCTCACCGTTTTCTGCGGTAAGGATTCTTCTGAAGACGAGCAGGAAGCTCTCAAAACAAAGATAGAAGAAAGCTATCCGTCAGCCGAGGTTTATTTTATCGACGGCGGTCAGGATATTTACCCCTATATTTTCGTGGCGGAATGATAAGTAATAACTGAAAAGTAAAAAATACGAGAGCATTTCGGTGCTTCTCGTATTTTTTACGCATTTACGCGTATTTTAATCTAAAATAGAAGCATAATATGGTAAAATAAATATTCAAACTCCTATTGCTTTTTTTGAGGTGTCATGATATAATTTAATTGTACTCAATTAAATTTACATAAATTGATTTTCGGAGGTATGGTATGAATATTTATGATTTCAAAGTGACAGCGCGTGACGGCAGCGAAGTATCTCTTTCCGATTATAAGGGAAAGGTTCTTTTAATAGTAAACACGGCAACGGGATGCGGTTTTACCCCTCATTACGATGAGCTTCAGGATCTGTATGATGCTCACAAAGCAGACGGACTTGAGATACTCGATTTCCCTTGCAATCAGTTTGGCGAGCAGGCACCGGGCGATGACGAGGAGATCCATTCTTTCTGCACGGGACGCTTTGGAATCACCTTTCCGCAGTTTTCAAAAATTGACGTTATAGGTGAGAATGCTATCCCTCTTTATAAATGGATCTCGGAGAATACCGAGTTTGACGGATTCGGCATGGGACCGATGGCTATGCTTATGAACGGCGTAGTTAAGAAGATGGATAAGGACTACAAGAAAAACGGTGCGATCAAGTGGAATTTTACCAAGATTCTCGTTGACAGAGAGGGTAATATCGTTGCTCGCTTTGAGCCTACCGTTCCTATGAAAAAGGTTGCAGATGCAGTAAGGGCTACACTTTAAAACGATAATTTTTTTACTGTATAATATCTTATGGAGACTATGATAAAAGAAAAGCTTGAAACAAAGATAGAATTCGCTCACATTACTACCGATGATAAAGAGCTATACGAAAAATATCTGATGCGTGAAAATGAACGCGGGTGCGAGTTCTCGTTTGCCAATATGTATTTGTGGGGACGTCAGAAATTTACTGTTCTGTACGATCATATCGTTATGTTTTCGCAGTTTGATCGCCGCAGTGTGTATCCGTATCCGCTCGGCGCGGGAGACAAGCGTGCAGTGCTTGATGCGGTAATCGCAGACGCGAAGGAAAGAGGAATTCCTTGCCGCATTACAGGACTTGGTGAGGTCGCAAAACAGACGATTGAGGAGCTTTATCCCGGTATGTTCCGTTTTCACTGCGACGAGGGTTCGTTTGACTACGTTTACGCGATTGACGACCTGGCAGACCTGAAAGGTAAAAAATATCACGGAAAGCGGAACCACTTAAATAGATTTTACGAGGCTTACCCGGACTATTCGGTACAGCCGGTTGGCGAGGATAATATCTGCCGTGTCAGACAGATGCTTGACGACTGGTACAGCGTGCGTATAAGTGAAAATCCGGATAGTGACTATCACATGGAGAGGGCGGCGCTGGAAAAGGCGCTCCGTGATTACCGTGAGCTTGATATGGAAGGCTTGGTGCTTATGAACGGGGAGGATGTTCTGGCGTTTACTCTTGCGAGCCGTCTGTCCGAGGACACGATGGACGTGCATTTTGAAAAAGCGAGAGCAGACGTGAACGGTGCGTACACGGCTATCAACTGCGAGTTTGCGCGGTATATCAGGGACAAATATCCGAATATCCGCTATCTTGACCGCGAGGAGGATATGGGACTTGAGGGCTTGCGTAAGGCGAAAAAGAGCTATCATCCTCACCATATGGTGAAAAAATGCTGGGCTTGTCTGTTGGAGGAAGGTTATGAATATTGACTCACCGAGCCGCGCACAGATTCCCGCGCTCAGGTCTTTGTGGAAAGAGGCATTTGGGGATACCGATAAATTTCTTGATATTTTTGAACGGACGGCGTTTTCTCCCGATCGCTGTCGCTATGTCACACAAAACGGCGAGGTTGCCGCAGCGCTTTATTTCTTTAACTGCTCGTGCGGCGGTGAGCGTATCGCGTATCTGTATGCAGTCGCTACTGCCGAAAAATATCGCGGACGTGGAATATGCCGCGCGCTGATGGAGGATACTCACAGACATTTGAAAGCGCTCGGGTATCGCGCCGCCATTCTCGTGCCCGGGAGCCGAGAGCTTTTTGAGTTTTACAAAAAAATGGGATATGAGGTCTGCAGTTATATAGGTGAGATTCGTTGCCTCGCGTCTGATGACGGAATTGCGCTGAGGCAAATTGATGCAAGCGAATATGCAGAACTCAGACGTCGGTTTTTGCCCGAAAACGGAGTAGTGCAGGAAGAAGAAAATCTGAATTTTCTGAAAGAGCAAGCCGCGTTTTATGCGGGGAACGGATTTTTACTCGCGGCACGGGAAGAGGACGGCAGATTGCGCGGACTTGAACTGCTTGGCGATAAGGAAACTGCGCCGGCTATCCTTCGTACCTTGGGCTATAACGAGGGCGTTTTTCGCGTTCCCGACGGTGATAAACCGTTTGCGATGTGCTATCCATTGAGTGATGACCGCACTTTACCGTCGTATTTCGGATTAGCATTTGACTGATTTAATGCAGAATGGAGTTTTCTATGGACGATTTGAAATTTGAATCACTGAAGCTTGAGAGACAGATATGCTTTCCGCTTTACGCCGCGTCCCGCGAGATCATCAAGCAGTATAAACCGTTTCTGGATAAGATAGACCTTACTTACACCCAGTATATCGCGATGATGCTTCTTTGGGATAAAAAATCAATGACCGCCAAAGAAATGGGAGACCGTCTTTACCTTGATTCGGGAACGCTTACCCCGCTTCTCAAAAAGATGGAGGAAAAGGGACTTCTTACCCGTAACCGCGCGGCGGCGGATGAACGCAATCTGCAGGTGTCTATTACGGAAAAGGGCGATGCGTTGAAAATTCAGGCGGCAGAGATCCCTGCAGAGGTTGTAAAGTGCTCAAAGCTTGACCCCGAGGAGGCTATCTGCCTGTACCGTATTCTCTATAAGATACTTGAAAAAGCTGAAGATTAAATCAAAAAAACAGCAGGAGTCGACCGTAAAGTCAGCTCCTGCTTATTTTTATCGGATTATTTTATCTTTTTTCCGTCAGAGAACGCCTGACCGACCTTTTCACCGAAATTCCAGTATGCGTGCGTTGCGCCGTCGTATATGATGGGGTCGAGCTTCTTTGCGTCGATGGCGCCGTTTTCGTCAAGGATGCTCTCGTCGGCAGAGACGTTCACTATCTCGCCTATGCATATACCGTCCTCATTGAATTTGATGAGTTTGCACTCTACCGTCATCGGCAGTTCCTTGATTATCGGTGCGTTGACGTGTTCGCTTTTCGCTGCGTTAAAGCCTGCGCGCGCGAATTTATCGGGAACGTCGTTTGCGGAAACGATACCCACGTAGTCACACTGCTCAACCGTTCCTACCGTAGCGAAGCTGACCGTAAATGCGCCTGTTTCTTTTATGTTTTCGGTAGTTTTGTGGTCGTCTGACAGGCATATTATTATTTTGTTCGTGTCGTACATTCCGCCCCACGCCGCGTTCATCGCGTTAGGTGTACCCGATTTGTCATAGGTGCCTATTATAAGCACGGGCATAGGGTAAAGCCACGATTGTGCTCCAAAATCTTTACGCATAATTTTCGTTCTCCTTTGATTTTATATTATAAAATCAGTATATCATGAAACCGCGTAAAATTCAATTGGTTTTTATAAAATATTATTTATGCTTCAAGCACCCCTGTGATTTCACATATCCTTATCGCCTGTGGCGGGATTGTTTATCAGTTCTCCGCTTTCGGTAAAGCGCGATCCGTGGCAGGGGCAGTCCCACGAATGCTCGTCGGGGTTGTACTTCAGGGCACATCCGAGATGCGGACAACGAGGGGTCGTCGGTGTTAAAAGTCCTACCAAAGATTCAAACGTATTTACAGCAAGCTGAGGTCTTAAAATACTTCGCGACGGTGAGAATACCGAGGCGTATTCGTTGCTTTTACCGCGCACCAAATCAGAAAGTATAATGGCGGATACCATTGATGATGTCATTCCCCATTTGTTAAAACCCGTTGCTACGTACAGGTCAGGGGTGCTTTTTGAGTACTGCCCGATGTACGGAACACCGTCCAGCGTCATGCAGTCCTGCGTTGCCCATCTGCCGGCGATTTTCGCCGCCGGATAATGTGTGCTTGAAAAATCTTCAAGCTCGCGCCAATTGCCACCCGCTTTTCCCGTGCGGTGCGCCCCTCCGCCGAGCAATAGCAGGTCTCCGTAACCTCGAAAAGACAGACCTTTCTTATCGTCGTCAACGTACATTCCGTTCGGGATCTGAGTGCCGTCTATGGCGATTACGTACGAACGGTGCTGATACATTTTCAAAAAATATCCGCCGTGCTTGTTCAGCGTTGGGAAGTGTGTGGCGATTATCATCTTTTTGCAGGTGATTTCACCGTTTTCCGTTATCGCTCGGTTTGGCATCAGCTCTAACACCTTTGTGTTTTCGTATATCGGGAGTTCTTTTGCGAGCGCGTATGCGAATTTCAACGGATGAAACTGCGCCTGATCTTTTACGCGTACAGCTCCTGCAACCTTGATCGGAATATCGACGGAATCACAAAATTCTGCCCTGAAACCGAGGTGTTTCAGCGCACAGACCTCTTTTTCTATCTTTGCGCGGTCATCAAGCGAATAAACGTACGAATCTTTTATCTCATAACCGCACCGAATTTCTTGACACAAGCGTGCGTATTCCTCGCACGCCTTTATTTGTGCGTTCAGATACAGGCGTGCTTTTTCTTGCCCGAACTCTTTTATCAGCTTGTCATATATCAGTCCGTGCTGAAGCGTGATCTTCGCAGTAGTGTTTTCGGTAACGCCGCTACATATATTTTTTGCCTCAAGCAACACGCAGTCAACTCCGGCTTTTTTCAGCATATACGCACACAGAATACCCGCCATGCCTCCGCCGATTATCAGCACGTCGGTGTTGAGGCTTTTGTTAAGTTTATCAAAATTTGTACGGTTTACGTTTTCTGTCCAAATAGAATTCATTTTATCACATCCCCCGAGTGTTATTGTTCCCCAAAAATAAAAAATGATAATTGTTTGCCCGAGTGATATTGATTTTTTTGCCGTTTGATGATATACTTTAAAAAAAGTTTGTGTGGGGTGTGGTCAATGAAAATAGGAATTTGCACCGGAATAGAAAATATAAAATACGCAAAAGAATGCGGTTACGATTTTTTTGAGGGAGGATTTTGGGGACTTGCGACGATGTCGGATCAAGAGTTTCACGACTACGTCCGCGAGTGCGAGAGGGTAGATCTGCCTGCGTATTCTTTTAACGGTTATATTTCGGGTGACGTAGATATTTATTCGGACGGTGTGCTGTCATATCTCGAGCCGATTCTCGAGAAAGGATTCGAACGCGCGGCATCTATCGGCGGCAGAAACGCCGTTTTCGGAAGCGGCGGGGCAAGACGGATTCCCGATGGCGTTGACCGTGAGTTTGCACGCCGCAGATTTGTTGAGATCTTGGCACTTTCCGGCGATATTGCAGCAAAGTACAATATGACCCTGACGGTGGAACCGCTAAACTCAAATGAAACTAATTTTATAAACACCGTCGGTGAGGGCGCGGAGCTGGCAAGGCTTAGCGGCAGAGATAACGTGGGTGTGCTTGTAGATTTTTACCACTTTACCTGCGAAAATGAGAACGATGATGCGCTGATCCCTGTAGCAGACGTACTTTATCACGTGCATATCGCAACTCCGAGACCGAGCCGCGGAATTCCCGAGGAGGAGGATATTCCCACAGTCAAAAAGTGGGCAAAGATGCTGTCTGACATTGGGTATAAAGGTCTTGTCTCGCTTGAGTGCAACCACGACGGAGATAGAGCAGAGAGTTACGGACGCGCAAAGAAAATGCTTGATATATTCAAAGAAAATTGATAAAGGGGCTGTCTCACTAACGTGAGGCAGCCCACCTTTATTTCTTCTTTATGATTATCAGCGCGTATATCAGCGGTACGATGGTGAGAAAGACAGACAGCAATATATCTTGAAGCGGCGGGAGCGTGTCCGTGTTTGAGAGGACGCTGAGTGCGTTAAAAACGCCGTGCGTTAATATCTGCGGAATAAGACTTCCGCTTTTTATGAACATAATAACGAATAGAAATCCAATCGCGGCGGCGTAGCATATCTGGCAGATATTTGACGTAAGGCTCGCACCGCTGCCGTTGATAAGATTGATTATATGTCCCGCACCGAATGTGAGCGAGGATACGATAACGGCGGCGCGGATACCGTCTTTTTTCATGGCGCAGAAAAGCAATCCTCTGAAGATGATCTCCTCAAGAAATCCTACGCATAGCATACTGCATACGAAAAATACAGACTCGGGCATAGGGAACCCTATGTTTATTCCAAACCATAGGTTTGTCGAGATAATTATTATAAGAGGAATATAAAACAAGAAATTAGATGAACGTGTACTTGCCTTGCATATTCCGTAATTTTTAAGAAGATTGTTTCTGCTTAACCACATCATAATAACCGCGGTTATTATGATGTGAAAAATAAGAGTTACCAGCTTTTTTACGCCGATCGCATCGGAAATGCTCTCGGCAATGCTCGTGCCGACAACGTACACGATTATCCATAGAATGGCAAATGCAAGCTCGCTTTTTTTATATAATTTAGTCATTTTAAGTCACAGCTTTCTTCCGATTATTATCGTTGTTCCGCCTATGCGAAAGAGCTGTTCGATGTTTATGAAACCTGATGTTTCAAACATATTGATCTGATTTTCGATAGAGCATGGGGTGTCGTAATGGTAAAACTCATCTGCTCCTATCCCAAGTTCTGCGCGCAGGCGCGCGTTTTCGAAAAAGAAAAAGCTTTCTTCCTCGTTCGTTTCTACCATATAGTCACATTCAACGTAACAGCCGCCCGCGCGGAGGGAGGAGTATATTTTTTTGTAGAGTGAGACCTTGCGTTCTTTTGAAAAATGGTGCATCGTTTCAAACGATACGACGCAGTCAAAAGCGTTCTCCCCGAGCGGTACTGAGAAATAATCTCCGCAGATGAGATCAAGACTTTTATCTATATGCTTTGATTTGAGCATCTCAAGCATCTCTTTTGTGAGGTCTATTCCGGTTACTTTCAGACTCGGAAAACGCTTGAATATCTCGTCAAGCTCAAGTCCCGTTCCGCAACCGAGATCGAGCAGAGTGCGTGTGTTCTCGGGAATAAGCTCTGCCATTTTGAGATACCCCTCACGGCAACCCTCAACGTTGTTTAACATATGCTCGTCGTACCCGTCAGCACGCGCGGCAAAAAAATCTGCCATCCGTTCAAGCTCCATCACACGTCACCTCACTTTTTTTATAATTATATCACAGTGCGGTGGGAGATTGCAATATGTTTCCGTATGTGTTATAATTATAAAAATACGTATAATCCAAAGTTGGAGGTACTTATGAAAAAAGTTAAGATAACCGCGATGAGAAGATCGGTGTATTCCGATCTGATAGAAAAATATGAAAACCCGATAGAGCATGCCTGCGACGTTGAAATAGGTAAGGAATTTGTTTCGGTGAACGGTGAAAAGCCTGACGGACTTTGCTCTGCCGCGTGGGAATCTATCAAGAATTTCGTGTCGGTTTTGGCACACGGAGGCGGCAATTTTTATGACGGCTGGATGAAAAACGAAAAGTCCGCTATGGTATCCTGCAACGACGGATTCAGACCTGTCAGCTTTCTTGTTGAAGCAATCGAGCCGCCGTGCGAACTCGAGCAAAAGCTCGAGCAAATAAGAGAAAAATCCGCGCGCGGGGAAGAGATAAAAATCCTTTTTGTCGGCGACAGCCTAACGTATTACAACGATATGCCGATGATATTTGAAGCGCTCGCCCGCTCCGCGCATAAAAACGTACGCGCGGACTCGATAACCAAAGGCGGGCACGGAATCTATAGGATGCAGACCCTCCCCGACTTCTGGGAAAAGGTTATCGCCAAAATACGCTCACAGGACTGGGATATAGTCGTTTATCAGCCGTCAAGAAATTTCCCTATAATGACCGAATTTTTCCCGGATTATCCGGGCAAAGAGTTAAGAGCGGCGCGGCGTGAGGTCGAGATAATAAAAGAGATAGGCGCGCTTCCGCTCCAGTATTCGACGTTTGGGGTAAACAAAGGCTCGGTCACGAGAAAAGAGTGTACAAAGGTCATGACCAGACGCGAGCATACAGACCTCGTTACCGCATTTAACGCGGCGGTAGCGGAAAAGCTCGGAGAGCGCGCGGTGTACGTGGGCGAGGTGTTTAACCAAGCTATCGAGAAATATCCGGAGATAAATTTCTATCACACCGACGAAGTGCACCCGTCCTATGCGGGAAGCTACGCTATTGCCTCGGCTTTCTATACCGTTATTTTCGGCGAGACGGCAAAGGACGTGGAATACACAGGCGAGCTTGACGCGGAAACTGCCGAAAAACTCCGTGACGCAGCATCCGTGCTCCTGTCGTTTGAGCCTGCACATAAAGCGGTTATTGATGAAACAATCGAAAAGTAAAATTTAATCCCCCGGCGAGACCAAGTTTTTGCTCAAACTTGTTTGACCTCGTCGGGGGATTAGATATTTTATACTTTTGATGCGTTATAGCTGTTATTGATCGAAAGTATTTTTTCGATCGAAAGGCCGTATTTTTCCGAGATGTCGCGGGCGTAGCTTTTACCGTCGGGCGGACGGCGGCTGACAAGATACGTTCGTTTTCCCTCGTCAATGCCCATTACGAGATTGTCGGCTTTTGACACCGTATTACCGTAAGAATTTATCTCGGGAACTTTTTGGGAAAGCCCGTGCAGATGCGTTGCTAATACCCCGCGGCAGCCGATAACTGAAAGCGCGGTGAGTATCTCCTGTGCGATCACTTGCGCCTCGCTGCTGTCTGTGCTTGAGAGAATTTCATCCATGACGATAAGACTGTTTGCGGTTACGTCCTTCATCATTTTTTGAAGACGGGCGCATTCTTCTCCAAATCGGCTAAGATCAACGCTGTTTCCCGAATTTGTCGGAAACTGGGTAAATATGCGGTCTGCGGGGCTGATCGAAATACTTTTTGCGGCAATAGGAAGTCCGAGTCCGAACATAAGCTGGGCTATTCCTATCGCTTTGACAAATATGCTTTTTCCACCTTGATTAGGACCTGTAAGGACGTAAAGCTTTCCGTTTTCGTCAAAGGTTATGTCATTTAAGACTATCCTGCAGCTTGCGTCAAGACTTCTCAGATCTACCGCATTTACGGGATTGTACAGCCCGTTTGCGTCAAAGCGTTTTTCTTCTTTTGGGCAGACCTGCGGGGTGCACAGAGGTAATCCCGCCGCGCGTATAGCTCCCAGCATTTTCGCCGCGCGGTTGATGAATTTTACCTCGGGCAGAAGCTCAACAAAATGCATCGTGCCGATGTTAAAATACGTGTTCAGCATTTTACGCCATGAGCGGAAAGTACCGCCGACTATCTTGGCAATCGTACCGCCGAATGCTAAGTTCGAGGCTTGACGCTCTTTTTTAGACATAGCTTTTGAAACGGCAGAGAGCGGCGCTAAAGTTGTCATTTCATTTGAGGAGTCCATCCGCATAAATCGGGAAAGAATATCGCCCGAACGGAAGTATTCATCATTTATCGAGACGATTCCCGCCTCGTATGGAAACAGGCTTGCATCGAGATTGATTCCCACCGTCAGACTGCGGATGTTCTTGACCGAAAACTCAAGCTGACCGATTCCGTCTTTTAAGGCGGTGAATTCTTTGCTTTCGTATATGTCTTTAACGTATCCGTAAAGGGAGAGCATCGCACGGGAGGATAGAGAACCGTCACACTCCTTTAATCGCGTATATGAATTTATTACGAGCTCGGTATAAAGCTCAACCTCTTTTATTGCGTAAAGCTGAGACTCGTTGTCTGATGCGGAATCGGGTATTTTTCGGAGCTCGTCCACGGCTGAAAGCTGTTCGGTAAGATATTCAAACAATTCGGACAGTGCAGGGCAGGCGAGAAAGTCGGAAAACAGCTGTTCGCGGTATTCTATCGTTTGTTCGTCATCTGTGAAATACCGTTCCCATTCGAGTCCGAGAGACGTGAGAGCGAGCTCGTTTGCCGCATCTCCGAGAGGTAATGCGGAGACCGATTCGCGCCCCGGCGGGTAAAGTAAAGATAAATTTTTCATATATATATTCCTAAAGCTTTTAAAATAAATGTCCGCAGAAAAGCGGCGGATATAAAAGATATTACGTTTATAAAGGCGATCATAAAAACTACGGGTATTGCATTGAATCTGTAATTTTTAACGTATTTCCAAAACAGGAAATACAGATGCCCGACGCGGACGTAAAGCGGAGCGATTACTGCCGCAAGTGCCGCGTGAAAAGATATAAAATAAAGCATCGCCGCAAACGAACTGATCGTGATAAATACTTTTAGTATTTTATGCCACGGAACTAAAATATAGTTTATTCTGTCAGGAGTTTCCATTTTTATATTTTGTTTGCCTTTTCAATAAGAGCTTTAAATCTGTCTGTGTCGCGAATGGGCTCAAGGTCGCGGGTGTTCATCTCTTTGCGGAGACGGTATATGGTCTTTCCTATAGAATGCATTGCGGTCACCTCGTTTTCTTTATATTATTGCAGTGCTTTAAGAATATTATATCAAACTGAAAATAAAAAGTAAACAGAGAGAAAGTAGAGAAAAAACCAACGGCGCGTTGAGTTAAGTCAAGACCACCAGCCGTGCCGATGGCTTGCACAAGCCCCCTTGGGGTACTTCACATGCTGAGCCTATAGGCTCGTCGAATTATCCGTCACTTGCGGTAGTTGCCCTACTACCACAGATGTGGTAACTATATTAAGCCTCCCTTGTGTAAAGGGAGGGGGACCACGAAGTGGTGGAGGGATTGTAAGGTAAATAATAAATAGAAAACAATCCCTCAGTCAAAAATCAAAGATTTTTGCCAGCTCCCTTTGCACAAGGGCGCCTCCCGCTGCGGCGGGAACCGTCTAAAGCTAAAGCTTTTTGGCACCACCGGCACTGCCGATGGTTGTGTAGACAATACGATCTCCGCCCAAACGTGCAAAACGTTCGGGTGGAGAATTTGTTTAGTAAAGAGTACCTTAGATTTTGCGATTACTTATTATCCCTTGCGGCGATGTCAGCTTCGTAGTTTGCTCTGTCCTGAGTGCCGAGGGCGTTGCGGAAGAGAACTATTCCGGACTCGTCTTCGTCAAAGGTGTATTCTACCGAGCCGTGCCAGCCGTTACCGAGCTCTGTCGGTTCGTAACGGCGGAACAGTGAATCAGCCACGGGGAAGTAGCCCTCGCCCTTGCCGCGGTAATCGGTCAGCTCCCAGATGCAGTCGAGCTTGCCGTCCTTTCCGTACGGGCGGGAGAATTTAACTATACCTATCTCGGGTGCAAACCAGTACTCCATCTTGCCGCCGCGATAGCCGTAACCTCCTTCGGGACCGGTAAGATCGAATTTTATGTGTCGGCAGTTTTCAAACGTTCCCGCTTTGGTTATAACGGTTTCCTCGTCAAGCACGTCGAACACAAGGTGATTGGATTTTCCTTTCCACGTGGGCACGTTGCGCTCATCGTGATACCCGGGTATCCATTCGTCACTCCATATAGTACCTGCCGCGTCATAGAGAATATCGTAAAGGAAGCTATAGAGAACTTTATAGCCCTCGTCTCCGCAGTTACCCATATCCTTCCACTCAAAGCTGTATTTTCTGTTGTCAGAAATTTTAACCTTTCCGTCATTTGTGTCAACGTCTATAAGCTCAAAGAAGTTCCAATGTCCCTTTTCGGTATAACTCGGGTTGAAACCGGGGTCGGTTGCCAATATACGCTGCATTACGTCGGTCGCGATAGCGATATGCACCTTTTCACGCTTGGTTTTTGCAAGCTCTGCGGCGCGGGCAAGCGGCTTGCTTACGTCTACGATAGCTTCACCACCGTCGTTTTCGGTATAATAACCGCGACGTACGTGGAGCATATTACCTTTCCATGAATCATCGTAACCGAGATGCTGTACGAATGTGTATGCTTTGACAGTTACGCTGTCGTCGGCAGCGGCGGTTACCTCAAAGGTGTTTTCCGCTTCGACTATAACTGCGTCGGTGGATTTGGGTGTGTAGCTCCATTTGTTGCCCACAGCGAACGGGAGCATTCCGCTGCCGCCGAGTATGGTGTAGCTGTCAAGCTCCCATTCATTTGTCTCGTCATAGCGGTTTACGATCTGGTGCACGATACCGACGCCGGGACAGAAGGTGGTATCGCAGAATTTAACACCGTATTTTTCACCTTTGAAACGGTAAAGTGAGCAGTTTTCAAATTTTCCTGCAGGGGTATCGACAGTTACGTCGTTTGATACGTAAGTCAGGGTGCTGTCACCGCTTGTCTTAACGTCGCCCGGCTTCATTTCGGGGTCGTATATAAGACTGTTAAGTCTCGAGCACTGCCAGAAAAGTGATGAGTCGTATTCGTCTGCATAGCCGCGGTGATAACCCGGCTGTGACCAGAAATAGAGCTTACCGTCGATATACTTATATACCTCGCCCTGAACTCCGAAACGGAATTTTTCATAGGGGAGATCAAGCTCGTGCGCTTTTTTCTCCGCGTCGATCGCCGCGAGAGCGTTTGCGTAGTAAACGTCGCTCGGCTCGAGAAGCTCGAGTACCTTGTTGTATGCATTCATACAGTCCTCGTAATTTTTCTCGTCGCGGGAGTAGCATCCGTACCAGAAGTATGTGTATGCCAAGGATTTTACAAATCCGTTTTCTTCGAGAAACGGCATCTGCGTATTTTTCATAAAATCAAGGCGTTCTTTGCCGGAATATTTTCCGTGCTCATACGCCATTACCGACTGCATTACATCGTCGTTATGGCTATTTAACGCTGCGTCCTTCATTTTAGCAAGAACTTCGTCGTTTCTCTCACCCGGCAACCACCAATATCCTCTCATAAGTACCTCTGCGAGAGCGTACTGCTTTTCATTTGATTCATCAAGCGCTTCGACGTCCCCAAGGACACGGCGATATTCTTCCTCAAAGCCGGTTATGTCGTCTCTGATCTGCCACAGCTTGAGCTCCTCGACCTGCCGCATAACGCGTTTTACGAGAGCTTCGTTTTCGTCGTATGTCTTTTCCATAATACCGTATTCCTTTCTCAGTTGTTTCCGCCCCTCGCACAGACGCCACTTTACCGTCCCTGCCGGCAGGGAAAGGCGCGCGGCTATCTCGGCGACCGAAAGACCTTCAAAGTAATGCAGAGTGACCGCCTCGCGTATCTTTTCACTCAGTGCTTCAACGGCCGTGTGAAGCTCTGACGCCTGCTCGTCCTTTGACAGATTTGCGATACCGAGCATATCGAGTATTTCGCTATTCTCATCGTCTGCAAGCTCAATGCCCGAGAGCAGGTCAAGGCTGATGTCGGGAACGGTACTGCGGTAGTGAGCGACCAGAGTGCGAGCCTTGTTTTTGGCTATGTGACACACCCAGGAACCGAATTTATTGCGGTCTTTGAGCGAGTCGAGATTGATCCACGCAGAAACGAATGCGTCCTGTGACGCATCCTGCGCGGAAAATTCGTTTTCGGTCACCTTGTAGGCAGTTCCGAGAACCGAACGCTCGTGACGCAGTACCAGCTCTTCAAACGCGAGCTGATTTCCGAGCAGGGTCAGCTCTACGAGAACGTCGTCATTGTGTTCCGTGTGTTTTGTCATCTTGCATTTCCTTTCTTTTGCTTTTCCGTCCTACGGAGCGGTCTTTTTGGGGCTTTCACTTATAAGACTCGGAAAATGAGTAAAAGGTTGGGTAAAGCGAAAAAAATTTTAGGCTTGGCTCAAAAATATTCTTTTACACATATTTACTTGCCTGTAAATTGAATAGATGTGCATACTTTCCATTCTGCTTCAAAAGCTCAAAATGTGATCCTTGTTCGATAATACGTCCATCATCTATAACAAGTATCTTATCGGCAAGCGTGGTATTGGAAAGTCTGTGTGAAATCGTAACCGAACTTTTACCTTCGCTCAAATGATAGAGCTGTTCGAAAATTCTATCCTCCGAGATAGGGTCAAGCGCAGCAGACGGCTCGTCAAGAATCATATATTCGCTATCTTTGAAGTATGCACGGGCAAGTCCAACGAGCTGCCATTGGCCGCCCGAAAGATCTTTGCCGTTGTCTGCATAGTAGCGTCCAAGAACGCTGTCAAAACCGTTCTCCCAATCCTTGATGACTTCACTTGCGCCGCTGATGTCGCAAGCCTTTTTCAGTTTCTCGTCATTAAAACGGTTGTCGAAATCCGATAGAGCAATGATTTCTCGTAGCGGCAGACAGTAAGTAACATAGTCTTGAAACAGCACACCAAATACTTTTCGTACTGCGTAAACATCATATTCCTTCAAATCCACGCCGTCGAGCTTGATGCAGCCTTCCTCGGGATCATAGAAGCGGAACATCAGCTTGATAATCGTGGATTTTCCTGCACCATTCAAGCCTATCAGACCAATTTTTTCATGCGGTTCTATGGTAAAGGAACAATCCTTCAGTACATATTGCTCCGCATTGGGATAACGGAAGGATACGTTGCAGAACTCGATTTTTGGATTATTCGACGGCTTCAAGGTTCCGCTTTTTTCTACCTCGGATTTAATATCCATAAATTCCCGAAGTTCTGTCAAACGATCATTATCATTTAAAAAAACGTCAATACTATTCATCAGTGTCTGGGTTTGATTTCGTAATCTGGATACTATACTTAAATTATACTGTAAATCACCTATACCAATTATTTTATGAATTACATCCAATGCAGAAATAGTAATCACTAAAAATTCACTGGACAAATTAATAATCATAATTAGTGTATTGATAATGTTGTGTTTTATATTTTCGTGAAAATTTATACGGAACAGCTTTTCCCACACTTCATTGCGCTTGTTAAGAAAATATGAGCCTATGTTGTTCAACTTAATTTCAAACTGCACATTATTGTCGAAGAATAATCCGCTGTAATAGTCTTTTTTTCGATTATCACGAAGCTGTTGTTTCTCCATCTCCATTCTGTGTTCTGTGTGCTTTTTATTATACAGAAAATACGGTACCAACAGGAGAAGGGTTGCAATTCCAAGCCACCATTTGTATGTACACACGATTACAAAAGTTGTAATAACGTTGATAAATGCAGAAACAATATCAAAAAACAACCATGTCATTTGAGTCATAGTTCCGAAATTATTTCGTGCGTGACGAACCTTATCACCCATCTCTGCACTATCAAAAAAGGCAAGATCCATTCGGGATGTTTTGTCCATCATAACGGCTTCAATATAAAACTGTATTTCAAAACCATATCGCGAGTTTACATACAAATTAAATCGTGCAAGCATATATATAAGAAGCTGCAATATAAGGTAAATAGCGAGGTTAAAGAAAACTGCTTGGAAATTTCTTGGGACATTTGCTATGCCATTCAATATTTCTCTCCACAGACCTATATTTATCAAAGGGATTACTGTGGTTGAAAGAAGAATCAATAATTTCATAGAAAAATAGAATTTCGATGCAAAAAAACTGGTTTTAAACCCAAACCACAAATTCCCAATAATTCCTCTGAAAAAATCATTGATTTTCTTCATATTGCTTTATCCTCCTTTAAAGTATACTTTTCACGCTGGAGGTTATAGAGTTTTGCGTATAGACCGTCAAGTGAAATAAGCTCGTCATGTGTACCTTCTTCCTTGATTTTTCCATCATCCAGTACGATTATTTTATTTGACATACGAGTACTTGAAATACGGTGTGAGATCATAACACCTGTTTTTTTATGTGCTATGACTTCATAGTTTTTAAAAATCTGATCCTCAGCCTCTGCATCAAGTGCGGCTGACGGTTCGTCAAAAATAATGATGGGAGCGTTTTTGAAATAAGCTCGTGATAACGCAATCTTTTGCCATTGACCCTTTGAAAGCTCGGTACCTTTGTCGTCAAATTGACGTGTCATAAATGAGTCAATCCCATTTTCAAGTTTGGGACGCAAATCATCATATACACCGCTTTGTATCAATACATTCTGAATTTCATCGTTATTGTCCATACGTTCAGGTGCGGATAGAGCAATATTTTCTCTCAGTGTAAGCGGATATTGCACAAAACTTTGAAATAATACCGAAAATAAGTTTCTCACATCCCGTATATCGTAATCCGCCATTGGGTAACCGTTTATCAAAATTTGTCCCGATTCAATTTCGTAAAGTCCCAGCATCAGCTTTATAATTGTGGATTTACCTGAACCGTTGATACCGACTATAGAGAGCTTGTCACCACGGTTCAGCGTGAAAGAGGCACCTGATAAAACATATTTTTCGGTATAAGGATACTTGAAATAGACATTTTCAAAGCTAAGAGATTCAAATGTTTCCAATTTCCTCGATTTAATATTTATATCAGGACAATCTAAGGCAAAAAAGGCAAATACTCGGCCCATTCTTTGCGCTGTCCTCGTATATCCAAATACAATAACATCCAACATGGTTTTGAATGTGTTTGTAGCAGAAAGTGCAAATCCTGTGTACAGCGCTACATCACCTATACTTATATCTGAAATCATAGCTTTATAAACGACAAATGCTGTGAATACTATTTCACCAATGCGCATAATTAGTTCCACAGGAAGTGACGCGAACAGTTTTTTCTTATCGAGTTTTTTGTTTTCTTTTGTAAATTCGTTTTTCTCCGTAAGATATCTGTCCTTTATATTATCAGTAAGATCATACATTCGTACATCTTTTGCGGGCCAAGCATCGGTTAGCATCCAACGATAATAATTGAATTTTCGTGTATCCGGTGCCGTCTTCATACGCAAATTTTCTGATTTTTTATCGAATACACTTCTTAAAATAATAGATGGTATAGTTAATATAAGAAATAACATCGCGAACCAAACATGAAAATTCACAAGAGCAGTGAATGTTACAGCAAAAGTGTAGGCATATGTTATGACCCGCACAATATTATCCGCCAGATGAACTGCGGCAACCGTAGAATAACGTACATCGGTAACTACATTTTTTCCATTGGCAGAATCAATAAACGACATTGGAAGTTGGTTCATTTTTGCAAGTACATCCCGTTCATACTGTTCCTGTGCTCTTTCAAATATGGAATTATAGAGCAAAGTATGTACACTGTTCATTCCACAAGAAAGAAGAAGAATGGCGATATAAAGACCTATTAAAGAAAGAAGAACCGATAAATTGGGTGAGTACAGGGTTAAATTTTCTAAAATATATTTCATAACCAATGTGCCGGATAATGTTAATGTAGAACATATCAAGGCAACTATCCAGTAAACCACAACCATATATTTACTGGACTTGTACAACAAACCAAATGAGTAGAATATTGATTTAAGGTAAAGTTTCATTATTTCCTCCTCGAATAATAGCCCTGGTGAATTTTAAAACAACTTATACTTGTCATCTTACATTTCCTTTTTTGCGTTTTTGGGGCTTTCACTTATAAGACTCGGAAAATGAGTAAAAGGTTTGCTTTTTTTGAAAAAAATATAAAAAAGTGGATCAACTGCTTAAAAAACAGCCGATCCACTTGATTTTTTTGTTATTTTTCCGCGTCGATCTGACGGCGGATAGACTGCATTTCAAGGTCTATTGCGGCGATCTTATCCGAGCACTCACGGAGCTGCGCGGCGATCACTTCGGGATTTTCAACGTCTTTTTTATACTTGAGCTTGTGCTCAAGACTTGCCCAGAAGTCCATCGCTATCGTGCGGAACTGTACTTCAACTTCCATACGCTCTGTAGATTCGGTGAGGAATATCGGAATGTTTATTATCATATGGTAGCTTCTGTATCCGCTTTCCTTGGGATTTTTTATGTAGTCCTTTATCTCAATTACGTTTATGTCGTCCTGACGCATAAACATCTCGGACAGCATATAAATATCCTCGGGGAAGGAGCAGATTATCCGCGCGCCTGCAACGTCGTGAACGTGCGCGCGGACGTTTTCGAGATTTACCTCGTAATTTTTACGGTTCAGCTTTTCGATTATACTTTGCGGACTTTTTATTCGGGTCTTTATTGATTCAACCGGGTTGCGGTTGTATCTTATTGAAAATTCATCGTCAAGCACTTCAAACTTGGTAGCAACCTCTTTCAGCGCGCAGTTGTATTTCATCATAAGCTCGATAAACGGGCGCTGATTTGCAAGCAGAGGATGCTCGTCAAGATTTGAAATCTGCAGTTTTTTCGGGCGATCGTTAAGGCTGATCATTTTTATCACCTCCGGATTTTATAATGGGGAGTGCAACCTTACTAAATATATTATAGCATGGCTTTATTAAGAATAAAGAAACTTAATGTGACGGATTTCGGTTTTTTTATTCACATAATCATTACTTTCCCGAAAGGGTGCGGATGACGTATCCCGCGAGCACGAGTCCTGCCGCGCTCGGTACGAAAGCGCAGGATGCGGGTACGGGCTTGCCGCTGTCAGGGTCGGTGACTCCGGATTTTATCGGCGCTTCATCCGAGAAAACCACAGGCAGTTTTTTTATTCCGCGCTTTTTAAGCTCGATTCGCATTACGCGTGCAAGCGGGCATACCGACGTTTTATAAATATCGGTGACGCAAAAGCGGGACGGATCGAGCTTTCCGCCTGCGCCCATTGACGATATTATCGGTATTCCGAGCTCTGCCGCGCGCTCGATTATAAGCAGCTTTGACGACACGGTGTCTATCGCGTCGATGATAAAATCGTATTTTGAAAAATCTATCTCGTCTGCGTTTTCTTTTGAATAGAATATCGGGAGCTCGGTGATATTTATCGCGGGATTTATGTCCAGCGCACGTTCTGCCATTACCTCGGTTTTAAGTCTGCCGACGGTGGAGCGGAGCGCGATTATCTGGCGGTTTAGATTACTTTCGCTCACGCGGTCTCCGTCTACCAGAGTTATAGTGCCGATACCGCTTCGCACGAGCGCTTCTGCGGCGTATCCGCCGACGCCGCCAACACCGAACAGGAGTACGCTTGAGCGAGCGAGCTTTTCGACGGCATCATGCCCGAGCAAAAGCTCGGTACGGCTGAAAATATTATCGCTCATCTTTTTCTCCATTTATCTTTTCAAACAGTTTTTTGAAATTCTGTGCAAAGGGAGGACGGATAACGCCGTATTCGGTGACGAAAGCGGTTATCAGGTCAGCGTCGGTCACGTCAAACGCGGGGTTGTATACCTTGATGTTTTTCGGCGCCATTCGGGAGGAGTACCACATCTCGGTGACCTCGTCGCCGTCGCGCTGTTCGATGTTTATGTCATTACCGCTCTGTGTTGCCATATCTATGGTAGACGTCGGAGCGCAGACGTAAAAGGGCACTCCGTATCTTGCAGCGAGAGTCGCCACCATTGAGGTTCCTATTTTGTTTGCGGTGTCACCGTTTGCGGCAACTCTGTCGCATCCGACGAATATCGCGTTTATCGCGCCGGTACGCATCAGCGCGCCGGACATATTGTCGCAGAGCAGGGTCACGTCAAGACCGCTCTCTGACAGCTCAAACGCGGTAAGGCGCGCGCCCTGGAGAAGCGGGCGGGTCTCGTCGCAGTAGATTTTGAAGTTATATCCGCGCTCGTGACCGAGATACATCGGCGCGGTGGCGGTGCCGTATTTTACAGTGGCGAGTCTGCCCGCGTTGCAGTGGGTGAGCAGACCGTCTCCCTCTTTTACGAGGGTGAGTCCGTGCTCTCCTATACTTTTGCACACCTCTATATCCTCGCGATGGATAGCCTCTGCTTCTGCGAGCATTATTTCTTTTATCTCGCTTACGCTTGACGGCGCGGCGCTTTTTAATTTCGCGAGCATACGGTCAAGCGCCCACCTAAGATTTACTGCGGTCGGGCGGGAGGAGGAGAGATAATCTGCGTCGCGCTCAAGCTCTTTTTGGAGCTCGTGTGCGCTTTCCGCGCTTGAGTACAGCGCGCACAGGTAAAGTCCTATCGCCGCTGACACTCCTATCGCGGGAGCGCCGCGTACGCGGAGCTTTTTGATTGCTTCCCATATTTCCTCTTTTGTTGTGAGCGAGAGAATTTTACACTCTCCGGGCAAAAGTGTCTGGTCTATTATGAGCATCGCCTTTTTGTCGGGCGATAGCGCGACTGTGTCGTATTTGTCAAACTCCGGCATTATATTTTACCTCCCACAGCCGCAACAACAGCAATTACCGTCCGAAAAAACTCTTTTTGCAATATCTGCCGCACTTTTGGCATCTTTTGCATAGAAATCTGCACCTATTTTCTCGGAATATTCCTGGGTGAGCACCGCGCCGCCGACCATTATCTTGCACTCGTGACCTGACGTGCGCACAGCTGCGATAGTTTCCTCCATCGAGGGGAGGGTGGTGGTCATCAGTGCGCTCAGACCTATGAGCTTTACCTTGTTTTCCACAGCGCATTTTACAATGTCCTCGGCGGGCACGTCACGGCCGAGGTCTATTATCTCGTAGCCGTAGTTTGAAAGCACCATTTTAACGATGTTCTTTCCTATATCGTGAACGTCGCCTTTAACGGTAGCGAGGATTATTTTCTCTCCCGTCTGCGTGTCACTTTCCTTTTTGCTCTCGCGGATAACGTCAACCGCGGCGGATGCAGCGGCGGCACTGCGCATGAGCTGAGGCAGGAAAAACTCGCCCTTTTCAAACTTTTCACCTACGCGGTCGAGCGCAGGGATTATCATTTCGTTTATTACTGCGTCTGCGTCAAGAGTTTTGAGTGCCTCTGCCGCAGATTCGCGGGACTGTACGTCGTTTCCTGCGATTATAGCGTCACCGAGATTTTCGGTCTTTTTCTCGGGTGCGGGGGCAGAGACCGCTTTTACTCCGCTTTGAGAGTTTACGTATTCGATACATCCCTCGTCAAGTCCCGCTATCGCGCGGTATGAATATATCGCGTCGGTCATTCTGCGTGAACAAGGATTGATTATCGGCAGGGTAAGACCTTCGTGAAGTGCGAGAGTAAGAAAGGCTGACGAGATTACCTCTCTCTCGGGCAGACCGAAGGAAACGTTTGATACTCCGAGCGTTGTTTTTAATTTAAGATTGTCACGTACCAGTCTGAGCGCACGCAGAGTTTCTCTCGGGCCGTCCGGCTCGGCGGATACTGCAAGAGTCAGGCAGTCTATAAACAGGTCGCACGCAGGTATTCCTGCTCTTGTTACTTCAAACTGAATTTTTTTCGCAATGATTGCACGGCTTAACCCGTCTTTGGGTATACCGTCCTCGTTAAGCGTAAGTCCGATTATCGCCGCGCCGTATTTTTTTGCAAGCGGAATGATAGCACCCAGATTTTCTTCCTCGCCGTCTACCGAGTTGATTATCGCGCGTCCGGGATATGCGCGCAAGCCGGCCTCTATTGCCGCGGGCGATTTTGAGTCTATCTGAAGCGGTACGTCGGTCGTTTTAACCAGAGTCTCGACTACTTTTTTCATCAGCTTGGCTTCGTCAACTCCGGGAACGCCCACGTTTACGTCAAGCACGTCTGCGCCTGCGGCAATCTGCTCGCGCGCGACGGATACGACGTGGTCCATGTCTTCTGCGGCGAGCGCGGCGGCAAGCTTCTTTTTGCCGGTGGGGTTAAGTCTTTCACCGACTACCAAAATCTTTTCCGCGTCAACTACGTTTTGTGCGCCTCCGAGCAGACAGGTGCGTACGCTGTTGCGGGTCTTTAATTTAAGTCCGTCGTGAGCTTTGCAAAGCTCGGATATATATTCGGGAGTAGTGCCGCAGCAGCCGCCGAGATATTTTACGCCTATCTCGGTAAACTTTTTCATCTTTTCGGCAAACTGCGCGGGGGTGATGTCGTAGCTTCCGTCGTCAGCCGAGGGAAGTCCCGCGTTTGCTTTTACTATCAAGGGAAGATCGGATACCGACGCGATCTCTTCTATAAGCGGATATATCTGATCCGGGCCGAGAGAGCAGTTTATACCTATCGCGTCAGCGCCCATTGCGGACATCAGAGATGCGAATGCGCGCGGCGAACAGCCGGTAAAGCTGCGCCCGTTTGCTTCAAAGGTCATGGTTACGAAAACGGGCAGGGAAGTGTTCTCCTTTACCGCGAGCAGAGCCGCTCTGACCTCGGCAAGGTCGCTCATAGTTTCAAGCACTACGAGATCAGCGCCTGCCTCGGCACCTGCTGTGACGCGGCGGCGGTATATTTCGTACGCCGTGTCAAAATCAAGGTCGCCTGCAGGAACCATAAGTCTGCCGGTGGGACCGAGATCAAGCGCGACCGCCGCACGTCCGTCTGCCGCTTTGCGTGCGACCGAAACGGATGCCGATATTACCTCTTCAAGCGAGTAACCGCTGCCGCTCAATTTATCGTCGGTAACTCCGAAGGTGTTCGTATATATGACGTTACTTCCCGCGTTTACGTATTTTTCGTGTACGGAAAATACTGCGTCGGGATTGGTTATCGAGAGAATATCGGGTATGCCCGAAAAATCCGGAACTGCGGCGCGGAGCATGGTTCCCATTGCGCCGTCAAGAAAAACGTAACCGGGTTTGTACAAAAAATCCATTTTAATACCATTCCTATATTTTCATAAATTCTGTTGAGTCTTAAAAAGAACAGACGCCTGTGCCGCTTCTCGCTGCACAGGCGTCACTTGTTTTACCGTTCTACTTCTTCCATTATAAATGCTTCGAGAATGTCGCCCTCTTTTATATCGTTGAAACGCTCAAGACCGACACCGCATTCAAAGCCCTGAAGAACTTCTTTTGCGTCATCCTTGAAACGCTTGAGAGATGAGATCTTATCTTCAAAAATAACGATGCTGTCACGGGTTACGCGGATCTGCGCGTTACGGGCAACCTTACCGTCGGTAATGTAGCATCCCGCGATAGTTCCGACGTTGGGAACGTGGATAGTCTGTCTGACGTCAGCATGACCGAGGATAACCTCTTTGAACTGAGGAGCAAGCAGACCTTTCATCGCTGCGGAGATCTCTTCAATGCACTCGTAGATTATTCTGTAGGTTCGAATGTCTACGTTCTGAAGCGCGGCTCTGTCAAGCGCGTTCTTGTCAGGACGTACGTTAAAGCCTACGATGATAGCGTTAGACGCGTCTGCGAGCATAACGTCACCCTCGTTGATACCGCCTGCGGCAGAGTGAATGACGTTGACCTTGACTTCCTCGTTTGAGAGCTTGAGCAGGGAAGCTTTGACCGCCTCGGCGGAGCCACCCACGTCTGCTTTAACGATGATGTTAAGGTTCTTAACACCGTCGGAAATCTGTGCGAACAGATCGTCAAGGTTAGCTTTTGCGTTAGCCTTGAACTCGTCTTCCTTCGCTTTGTCGCGGCGCTGCTCTGCAAGCTCGCGCGCCATGCGCTCGTCTTCTACTGCGTTGAGCTCGTCGCCGGCCGAGGGAACCTCGGAAAGACCGACTATCTCGACGGGAACGGACGGGCCTGCTTCAGCGAGCTTTCTGCCCTTGTCGTCAAGCATTGCGCGTACACGGCCGACAGAAGTACCTGCGATAACGATATCGCCGGTGTGAAGAGTACCGTTCTGGACGAGAATGGAGGCAACGGGACCGCGGCCTTTATCCAGCTTTGCTTCTATAACAATACCTTTTGCGTGACGGCTCGGGTTTGCTTTAAGTTCCTTCATTTCTGCAACGAGAAGCACGTTCTCGAGAAGATCGTCAATACCCATACGAGTGACGGCTGATACGGGTACGCAGATAACGTCTCCGCCCCATTCCTCGGGAACGAGGTCGTACTTGGTCAGACTCTGTTTTACGTTATCGGGATTTGCGGTGGGTTTATCCATCTTGTTGATGGCAACGATTATATCAACACCCGCTGCTTTTGCGTGGTTGATAGCTTCTATCGTTTGGGGCATGATACCGTCGTCGGCTGCGACTACGAGGATGGCAATATCGGTAGCCATCGCACCTCTCGCACGCATAGCGGTAAACGCCTCGTGACCGGGGGTATCAAGGAAGGTTATATCCTTATCGTTGATGTTAACTCTGTAAGCACCGATGTGCTGGGTAATACCGCCTGCCTCACCCGTGGTAACGTTGGTGTGACGGATAGCGTCAAGCAGAGAGGTCTTACCGTGGTCAACGTGACCCATAACTACGACGACGGGAGAACGCTCAACGAGATCTTCTTCTGCGTCGGTCTCGTCCTCAAACAGCTTTTCTTCGATAGTTACAACTACCTCGCGGGTGACCTTAACGTTCATCTCGTCCGCGATAAGGAAGGCAGTGTCGTAGTCGATTATCTGGTTAACGGTTGCCATAACGCCCATGAGCATGAGCTTCTTTATGAGCTCGGCTACGGTTATCTTGAGTCTGGACGCAAGCTCACCGACAGAAATTTCATCCGGCACGGTGATGTGGAGCTGAGCCTTTCTCGCTTTTTCAAGCTCGAGCTTCTTCATGCGCTCGATAGCGAGCTTCTCTTTATCCTGTCCGTTTGACTTTTTATAACCGTTGTCGTTATTGTTCTTTTTCTTGAGTTTCTGCTTGTTCGGACGTGCGTCGTGCTCTCCGCCCATATCCTGAGCGAGATTCTCAAAACGCTCGTCGTACTTGGACAGATCGACGTCGCCTGAACGTGTGTCAATAACTCGTTTGCCGCCGGTTCTGGTAGCCGCGCCGCGTTCTACGAGTATCTTGGGCTTGGGAGCGACAGTATTCTGAGGACGGTTTTCAGCGCGCTGGGGCTTGGGACCGTTCTGTCTTGCCTGATCGTTCTGACGGTTCTGACCGTCGCGGTCGGAACGCTGGAAGTCCTGGCCTCTGTTCTGACCCTGCTGGGGAGCGGGACGCTGACCGTTTTGAGCGGGGCGGTCGGAGCGCTGTCCCTGACCGTCGCGGTTCTGCTGACCCGGGCGGGGCTGATTGTTGTTGGGACGGAACTGCACGGGACCGTTCTGCGCGGGACGGGCAGACTGCTCCCTCGGCTGTTCCTTCTGCTGAGGTTTTTGTTCCGGCTTTGCTTCCTGCTTCGGCTCCGGCTTTTTCTCGGACTCTTTCTTCTGCGGAGCTGGCTCGGATTTAGCTGCGGGTGCAGGCTTCTTTTCCGGTTCTGCCGCAGGTGCGGGCTCGGCAGCCTTCGGTTCCGGATTTTTTTTCTCCTTGGGAGTGTTTTCCTTGGCTTCGGGAGCGGGCTTTTCCTTCGCTTCCTTCGGCTCTTTTTTAGCTTTCTGATCTTCGATAGCTATCTTACCGGACAGATAATCGTCTATATTCTTTATCTGTTTTTTCTCGGTAAGCTTCATCATGAGAAATTCAAACTCATCCGGCTCAAGCACAGCCATGTGAGTTTTGTCGCCGCCTTTATCCGCAAAAACTTCCAGAATGTCTTTGCTTTTGATGTTAAGGTCTTTGGCGATCTGATTAATGCGATAGTTTGTGGGGGTAGATGCCATACTTTTTTGTACCTTGTCCTCCGCCCCGTCACAGGCAGGGGGACTTCCTTTCTTGCAGAGAATGGGAACTTTTATAAAAAATTAATTGTCTTTTAGTTTGTTTTGCTCCGCGTCGGCACCGGTTATCAGACGCTCGATAGCGGATGCGAAGTTGGGGTCGTTTACGGCGACAGCCGCAACCGCTCCCGATTTTCCTATTGCGTGACCGAGCTCGCTTGAACTGCAGTCAAGGCGGAGATATTTACATTCGTAAAAAGCACAACGGTCGCGCATACGCTTTTCCGTGTTTTCGGACGCGTCACTTGCACTCAGTGCAAGGTATGCACCGCGCGCAACCGCGTCACAGGCAAGAGATGATCCGATTGAGAGCTGTCTCGCTCTTGCCGCGAGTCCGAGCATTCCGAGTAAGCGGTCTGTCTTCATCATTCACTCTCCGTGGCTTTAAGCTCTGCTTCAAGTGCGTCGAGTACCTCGTCGGGAATCTCACACTCAAGACTGCGGGCGATTCGGTTTGCTTTTCTTGCCTTTTGAAGGCATTTTGAGCTTTTACATATATATGCGCCGCGACCCGGCTTTTTGCCGACGAAGTCGAGAGATACGCCGCCGTCCGGGGCGCGGACTATGCGGATAAGCTCGGACTTGGGCTTGCTTTCGTTACATCCGAGACATTTTCTCTCGGGTATCTTTCTTTTCTTTTGCTGTTCTGCCATATCAGTTGGTCTTTATGTCTATTTTAAAACCGGTAAGTCTTGCCGCAAGACGCGCGTTCTGACCCTCGCGTCCGATAGCGAGAGAAAGCTGGTCGGGATTTACGTAAACCTTGCAGGAGCGCTCGCCGTCAAGCTCTACCGAGTTGACGGTCGCGGGGGAAAGTGCGGAGCGGACGTATTCCTCAGGCTGTTCGCTGTAAACGACGATGTCTATCTTTTCGCCGCAAAGCTCTTCAACTATACCGGAAATTCTCATTCCGCGGTTACCGATACAAGAACCGACTGCGTCAACGTTCTCGTCGCGGGAATATACTGCGAGCTTGCTGCGGGAGCCAGCCTCACGGGAGATACCCTTGATGATTACAACTCCGTCCTGTATCTCGGGAACTTCAAGCTCGAACAGGCGCTTTACAAGACCGGGATGGGTTCTTGAAAGGGTAACGATAGGACCGCGGGACTCGTGGCGTACTTCGGTAACGAAAACCTTAATACGGTCGCCTACTTTGAGTACCTCGCCGGGAATCTGCTCGGAGTGGAGAAGCACTGCTTCGCTCGTGCCGGTGTCAACTACTACGTTGCCGTTTGACTCGTCTGTCTTGGTAACGGTAGCGGTGATTATCTCCTCACGCTTGTTCTCGTATTCGTTTATTATCATAGTACGTTCCGCCTCGCGGATACCCTGAATGATAACCTGCTTTGCTGCCTGTGCGCCGAGACGGCGGAAGTTTTTGGGCTTTATCTCTATCTCAGCAACGCCGCCGAGCGCGTATCTGGAGCTGAGCTTTTTAGCGTCCTCAAGAGAAATTTCGGTTATCTCGTCTTCTACTACTTCGACTATGTTCTTTTCCTGATAAACCTTGATGGCTCTCTTTTTCTGATCTATTACTACTTTTACGTTGCTGTTACCGCCCATATCGCGCTTGTAAGCGCTGACGAGCGCAGCCTCGACACGCTCAAGCATATAATCCTTCGGTATTCCTTTTTCCTTTTCGAGGGTTTCAAGTGCGTTGAAAAATTCGGAACTCATTTTTTTCGGTAGTCCTCCTCAAGTTATTTGTTCGTTATATATCATTCAAAATCGTAAACAGTTTGGATTTTTGCAACGGCGGAGCGGGGAAGCTTGATCTCCTCGCCGCCCTCCTGCGTCAGTGTATAGCTTTCGCCGTCGTACGCCGCGAGCGTGCCGACAAACGATTTGGCGCCGTTTATCGGAGCGTAAAGTCGCGCCTCAACCGTCATGCCGAGGCAAGCCTCAAGATGGGCATCTGTACGGAGCTCTCTCTCAAGTCCGGGAGAGGATATTTCAAGGTAATACGCATCCTCGATAGGGTCTGCCTCGTCTATGATGACCTCTACCGCGCGGTGAACCTTTTCGCAGTCGTCTATGTCAATACCGTCCGGTGAGTCGATGGTTATACGCAAAAACCAATCCGCACCCTCGCGCAGATACTCAACGTCCCACAGCGAGTAGCCGAGCTCCTCGATCTTCGGGGAGACCATGGCAGAAACGCGGGAGGCGATATTTTTCGTTTCCTTTTTCATACGGATAGAACCGTCCTTTCGGTTACATAAAACAGAGAGTGGGGTGACCCACTCTCCTTTGTACTATCATTTTCCACTAATAGTATATCACATACCGATGCAAAAATCAATCCTTTTATTTAATATTTTTGCTGTTTTTTCACTTTTTTATCAAAAAATATTGACATCAGGACGTTCTATGCTATAATAAAAATGTAATTAAGTATAAAAACGGAGGTGTTCTGCTTGAAAATGAAGCGACTTTGCGTGCTATTCGTTATCTCTCTGCTTTTTCTTTGTTCCTGCGGTGAAAAGGTGGGAGGTCCGTATTTTCCCGCAGTGCCGGATAAGATAGTTATCGGTATCAGCGGGGTGGAGAGTACGCTTGTACCGGGGGATGAAGCGTTTGACGAGATAGTGTCACGCTTACGCAAGCTCGTGGAAAATTCAAGCGGAGGCGATACCGTGCGGCTTGGTGCGATTGATCCCGAGACCGGAAAGCATATGTCGTACGAGATGCGTAAAAGCGAGATATTCGTTGAGCTTATATATAACGAACCCGGTGAACAGACGTTCGTTGTAACCGAGGGATACGGAAAAACCTCTAACAAGGCCTCTACAGTTTCCCGTGTGTTTATACCTTTCAGTGGTGATTATAAAGACCTTATCTTCATCGGGCATGATGCAGAGTATAAAGAGTGGTTCACCTTCGGCACGTTTGACGGCGGAGAGTCATTTGCGTCGTACGTAGCGGGACTTTTGGCGCCTGTTGATTAATATGTATAAAAGGGAATGTCAACATCGTGAGACGTTCCCTTTACTTTTGTTTTTGCGGCAGATAAGAACACAATTAACAAATAAACATTGACTAAAAACTCACTCCGTGATATAATGTATCATATCGACAAACGTCGGAGGCAGATAAATTGGTACTTTATATAATACGTCACGCGTACTCACGTGCGAACACTACTCTCGAACACCCGTGGGATCCGAGAGTGGATATGTACGAGGACAGCGACTGTTCGCTGACTCACACGGGAATAAAACAGGCGAAGATTCTCGGTGAGAGAATGGCGGACACTCAAGTGGACTGTCTTCTTTGCAGTCCGTTTCACCGCACTATTGCGACCGCGGCTTACGCTATTTCCAAAATGGAGAAAAAGCCGGTGATTGAGATACTTCCCGACCTGATGGAAATAAAAAGCAGTTACGACGACGTGCACGTGCCTGATGACGTTTTGCGCGAGATGTACCCGTGGACGGAATATGAGCATCTTCCGCCCGTATACGAAAAGCTTGACGGAAGCAAAGAAGCGGCGTACGAGCGCGCCGAGGCGGTACGCGATTACATTCTTGAGAGATTTACTAAACACGACAAGGTTATGATAGTCAGCCACCGCAATTTTTTGAAGGTGCTTTGCTACGTGCTTTCCGGTTTTCCTAAAGAAAGATTCGGGGAGATACATCTTGAGATAGACAACGCGAGTACCTCGATAATCGAATTCGTCAGCGAGGGTACTCTTGTCAGACGGCTTAACGAGAACGCGTATCTCGGCGAACTTGCCGGATACCGCGAGAAAAAGCCGCAACCAAAATAAATATATCCGAGTGACACCGCAGCAGGCAGATTTTGAGGCAGTTCCTTAATTCTCTTTCTGCGGTATCATTTTTCTGGAGGATGTTATGAAAAACAGAAAGGCGGCAGTGCTTGCCGCAATACTGGCGGTAATATGCGTTTTCACCGCGGCGGTATACGCCGTCGGGGAAAACGAGGATTTGCCGGCTCAGCCTGAGACGGAAAATCTCCTTGTGCTTGATTCCTTTGATATAATCGGCGGCGGTGCTTTTGACTATACTCCGTACGAATCGGTCGCGTTTTCGATAGAGCAGTACGACGATTTTTCGATTGGCGGCGGCGAGATAACAAGCGGAAAGGGTCTTCTTCTTTCGCTTAAATCTACGGAAGAGACCGGCGAGACCGCTACTATCGGAATTTCGGGCACGGCTGCAATGGCGGTGAATCTGAAATATTATACCAACCTTTCCTTTGCGTTTGCATCAAGCTACGCGGCGGAGGGTAAGACCTGCAGTATCTCGCTTGAGCTTTCCGCGGGCGAAGAGAGCGTAAAATACAGCCGTAACTGCGTCTCAGGGCAGTGGACGAGCGTTGTATTCGATATATCCGACATCGTGTTCAGAGACAGGATAGACGCGATAAAGATAGAGGCGACCGTTCCGTCAGACCCGGATGCCGAGGAGGATTATATAAGACTTGAAACTCTCGCGGGCGGCGGATATATAGAGAAAGATATATACGATCGATTTATGGCGGGAAGCTATCTTAATTCAAAGGGCGAGGCTGCCCCGTTTGAGGACGGAAAGCTGAATTTCAGCGCGGAGAACGATCAGTTTCTTGATGCTGATCTTCCTGCGTTTTCGCGTCCGAACGTGA
This sequence comes from uncultured Lachnospiraceae bacterium, assembly GCA_964525525.1. Classification (GTDB taxonomy): domain Bacteria; phylum Bacillota; class Clostridia; order Oscillospirales; family CAG-272; genus RGIG2161. The sequence continues at coordinate 60,144 of CAZGHD010000001.1, forward strand.
ACGGAATATATTTTGAGATAGAAAATACGGGCGGCGTTGATACGCTTGTTTTTGAGTATATGATCGCAGGGGACAGTGGTTATACTGAAGAAAAACGAACCGAGATAAAGCTGTCCGCGTCTGATGAATTAAGGGTATATTATGCAAAACTGCCCGATATAGCGAGCGCGGTGCGCTGGAGAATATCGTCAAAGAACGGCACGGGCGAATTGGCTCTTCTTTCGGTGATGCCGATCGAGCTCGGAGCAGAGGCTTTCCCGAGTGTGCTCGGCACTACCTCGGGGGCAGTACTCAGTGACGGCGGAAAGTATCTTCGCGTTTCGGGAAGTATATCTTCCTCTGTCGTATCAAAGTACAGCGGAAGCAGGCTCGGGCTTTACGTTCTTGCACCGGGGACCGATATAGAAGCGATCGGAAACGGAAGCGTATCTCCGATAGCTACCACGCCTATATCCATGGATTTTAATTTCAAAATACCGATAAGCGAGAGTTTTGAGATAGAGCTTTCAAAGAAATTCACCGTCGTGATAACAGACAGATACGGCGAAAACGGAGAGGTTTTGGTGGTGGGCGCACCGTCTTTCGTATCAAATCCGGGAGCGTTTTCCGGAAACGTGTCTGCCACGGCAAAGGATCTGCCGCACGGAATCATAAGCGGAGACCTGTCCGACATCACCGCAACGGCGGCGGGTTTTACCGTTATTGACGTTGACCTTGACCGTCTTTTTGCGGACGGTAATTCCGGCGAGCTTCATAGCTCGGGCGGTGAGTACCGCTATTATAACAGCGATTACGTAGCAGAGCTCGATCATAAGGTTCGCTCACTTTACGGAGTTGAAGTCTATTTTAGACTGATACAACTTGATTACGTTATAACCGAAGATCCGATAGCGCCGTTCGCTTTTCCGAACGTGTCAAGTGAGGCACAGGCATACGACCTTTATATGGTAAGCGAGTTCCTCGCAGGACGGTACAGTGGCGGTGCTTACGGAAGTATTCACGGTATAATAGTCGGACAGTATGCAGATAACGCGGCGCTTTACGATAAAGATAACGTTGCTTATTCCGAATACGTCGCGGAATATGCGGACGCTTTGTGCGTTATAAGATCGGGCGCGGTGAGGGCAAATCCGAACGTTAAAGTTTTCGCGGCGTGCTCCGATTCTCTTGCAGTGTCTGACAGCGGGCACTCGGCACTTACCTTTATAGACGCGCTTTCGTATGAGATGAAGGAGCGCGGCGACGGCGATTGGTACGCCGCGGTAGATAGCGAGAGAGCACAGACCGAGTCGAACCCCCGATATTTCACAGCGGCGAGCGCAAAAGCGTTTTCGGAATATCTTATGTCAATATCCGCGCACTACTCATCTGGGTGCGACGGGATTATGTATATATGGCATCCCGACAGTACTATGAGTGACCCGACCGACAACTACGTATACGCTATGCTGACCTTTATGAAAAACACTAACGTTACCCGCTTTGCGGTGGATATCTTCGAGGCGGAGAACAAAAACGCGTTTACCGGCGTGCTTAACACGGGCTATCTCTCGGGAATCGAGCCGAGCGGCGTTCTCGCGGACGCGCTCGCGCGGGACTCGGCGGATTTTGTGTCTCTTATTTCTGAGTTTGCAAATACGAGGATGAAGAAACAGCAGTTTGCGGCGTCTGATAAGGTAGCGGATTTCATCATCGGCGAGCATGCATATTTCGATTTCAACCAGCTTTACAGCAGCGGCGGCTGGTATCCTGCGGAAAACTGCGGGGCACTCACGAGTATCTTCTCGGGTGTGAGACGCCTTAACGCATCATTTGTTTCAAACGGTGCGGGCGGATATATGGCGATGGGATACAGATTTGAATATCCCGAGAATATGAGCCTTGCTCCGTACGTTTCCTTTGACGTTGAGGTTCCCGAGGAGTACGGTGAGATAGACGTTACCGTTATCTTCGGCTCGTCCGGCGTTCGCGCAGAATATAATGCGACGGTCAGCGGCAGAGAAAAGATCGTTTGCGATCTCTCCGAGTTTGACGGCAGAGAACGTGTGGAATACATAAAACTTCTCGCGCTTGACAGAGGCGAGGATATAGATATGTCGCTTTACAGCGTCAAGGGGCACAGTGCGTATTATACCGACGAGTCTCTTGAGTCGGCAATCCTTGCCGAAAGGGAAAAGGCGAGAAACGAAACGGAGACCGAATATACCGTAAACCGTGCGCTTTTCGGTGTTGCTGTCGCGGTAGTTGCCGTGTTCTCTGTTTTGGTATTCCTTGCACTGAGCAGAAAAAGAACCGAAGAAGAATAATTTTAAAAACGGATACTCATTTTCGAGTATCCGTTTTGCTGTTTATTTAGGACGTCCGCGCGATACAAGTGCGGCGAGATAACCAAAGCACAGCGCGGCGGATATACCTGCTGATGCCGCGGAGATTCCGCCGGTCAGTGCTCCGAGCAGACCCTTTTCGGTTACAGCTTTCTTAACGCCGTCGGCTATAAGATGCCCGAATCCTGTGAGTGGTACTGCCGCGCCCTCGCCTGCAAATTCAATAAGAGGCGCGTAAAGTCCGAGTGCGGACAAAAGCACACCGGCGCACACGTATCCAACGAGAATTCGAGCAGGGGTGAGCGAGGTTCTGTCTATCAATATCTGTGCGACAACGCAGAACGCGCCGCCTACAAGAAAGGCGTAAACTATTTTTATAAACTGTTCCATATTCAGTCCTTCCTTTTGCCTTTTCCCGAGGAAATGTGAACGAGGTGGGCGATCCCGGGAATACTGCCGCCCTGCTGTACCGAGGCTGGGCTCATCAACGCACCAGTTCCGATTAAAAGAATATCGTGCGCCTTTCCCGATTCGATCAGCGGAAGAAACTCTGCGGCGAGTACCAGCGCGCTGCAAGCACATCCCGAACCGCCCGAATGCATATCCTGCGCGACGGGGTCGTATATCCTCAGACCGCAATCGGTGTAGTTTGGTCCGAGCTCAAGACCGTGGCGGCGGGTGAGAGTCAAAAGAAGCTCGCTGCCCTTTGAAGCGAGATCGCCGGTCGCTATAAAATCAAAATCTTCCGGGCGGTATTCGCTTTCTTCAAAATATCTTATCAGCGTGTCTGCGGCGGCGGGAGCCATCGCCGCGCCCATATCGGTCAGGTCGCTGATTCCGCTGTCAAAAGAGCGTCCGGGGAGCGCCTCGGTTATATACGCGCCGGTGCCGTTCGAGCAGATTTTGTAGCTGTCCTCTCCGACGGTGACCACTCCGAGGCAGGAATCGGACACGATAAACGCGCCCGAGCCGGTTACCGTCCACTGTGCGCTTGGAGCGCGCTGTGCGCCGTACTCAAGCGGGGTGCGGAACTGTCTTTCTGCCGAGCAGTTGTGAGACGAGCATACCGCCGCGGCTTGTCGGAAAAAGCCTCCCGACACCGAGATAGACGCAAGAATCAGCCCTTCCGCGATTGTTGAACACGCGCCGTATATTCCGAAAAACGGAACGTCAAAGGACAGAAGACCGTAGCTTGAAGAAGTACACTGATTTATCAGGTCGCCCGCGAATATCGCGCCGAGCTGATCCTCGGGAATCGCGGCTTTTTTGAGCGCGCGTTCAAGTGCCATGCGCTGCATCTCGCCCTCTGATTTCTCCCAGCTGTCCTTGCCGAAACGGTCGGTGTTGTCGCTTATATCAAATTTTCCGCCGAGCGGCCCCTCCTCCTCGCGCCTTCCTGCAACCGACGCCGCAGCACGGATAAGAGGCGGATTTTCAAATGTTATAAGTGATTTTCCCATTTCAAACTCCAACGTTTTATTTCTTTACATAATATTCGCAGGAACGTCTCGGAATATACGCGCAGTATTGAGTATTTACTTTTATTTGGAAGTGTGATAAAATTATATAAATATTAATTGATGTCGGAGAAAGTATGAGCGGGAATATCGGATTTTTCGATGAAACAGAAAAAATAAAACGCAGATATGCGGATTCAAAAGATGTTGAGCGTTTAAAAAACGATCTGCGCGGACTTCATAAAGAATACGGTGAATGCTACGGTGCGGGTGACTATCTGCTTAACATTGGCGAGTCATATATAGACAGTGGTGACAATACGGCGGGATTTGCTTTTATAGAGGTAGTGGCGGAATGTTTTGCCCGTGTAAATAATATTACGCTGTTGTGTATGAGAATGGCGGAATACTGTATTGAAAACGGAGAAACGGAAAATGGCAAAGAGTACTTAATAAAACTTTGTACAAAGATAAGCAACTACGAGGAATCCATCGAATTTAACTGTTTGACTGGTGTTTGGAAAAAATATAACTTTTTGGTTGAAGGACTGATTCCACCGCCTGTATCTATTTACGGTCCGAGTTCCGATTGTGTTTTGCGTCCGCTTCCTGAAGATTGCAGTGTGCAGATCGAGGATATTTTAGCTTTGCCTGACTCGGATATTCTTGACGAACTGTCCGTTCATTTGAACGAGCTGTCAGCAGACGGACAATATATTAAATTTCTTAACAAATGGGAAAAAACAGTTTTCTTTGTAGATGAACTTTGTATCAGAATTAATTCCGGCGGGTTTGAAGAATATTTATCATATTCCGGAACACATTTTGAAAAGGCATATCAGGCGTTTGAGGTAACAAAAGATGACGTGATGTTATCTATAATGGATAGTGTCAGAGCTAAATTTCCAAAAAATAAAATACCGAAATCATTAAACAGTATACAAAACGCAATAGAAAAAAACGGTATTGATTTTGATGATGCCGATTCTGCATTTTACAGCTCCGGGGTGAATTCGCTTATGTCTGCACTGACAGCTTTTGTTAAGGAAAACAAAAGAAATTTCAGATAAAAAATATCGGGTTAAGGTGTCTGTGTCATAAAATCTATTGGTAAATTATTCTTTGGAGACAGAAAATGAAAAAGTTTAAGATTATTTTGTCGGTATTAACTCTTGTTTTTCTGCTTGTAGTCGCTTGTTCGTGCAGTGATACGGATAAATCGGTTGACGTATTAAGTGATATTACTTCCGTAACCGATACTGCCGTTGATACAACTATCTTTGAAGAGACTACGGAAGAAATTACAGAAAAAGCCACAGAAACAGAAGATAAAGTACCCGAAACTACCGCACATTTTCATCAGTTTTATGAGGCGACCTGTACCTCTCCTATAACGTGTATTACCTGCGGAGAGACAGACGGCGAAGCACTTGGACATCAGTGGAAGGGTGCGACGTGCGACTCGCCTGATTTATGTGCCAGATGCGGTGAAACTAACGGAAAAGAGATAGGACATAAATGGGGAGCCGCTTCATGTACCGAACCTAAAAAGTGTTCGGTGTGCGGAGATACGGACGGAAATGCTCTCGGACATACTTGGAAGAACGCTTCTTGTACCGAGCCTAAAACTTGCTTGGTATGCAGCGAGACGTCAGGGACTGCAACGGGGCACAGTTATTCCGGGGAAAAATGTACGTCTTGCGGAGAGAAGAATCCAAGTTATACACCTTCTGCTGATGGAGAAGTTTGGATTCCCACAAGAGGCGGAAAGAAATATCATAAAACTGCGGACTGCAGCGGTATGATAGATCCTTTGTATGTTACGAAAGCTGAAGCGCTAAGCCAAGGCTTTGATGCGTGTAAACGGTGCTACAAATAGTAGCTGATTCAGAAAAGGGGAATGTAAATTATGAACATTAAAGATATAGGGTTCCACCGCATTTTTTCGAAAACCATGTACAAAAACTTAAAACTGCCTCTTTGGGAAATGACGTTTACTAAGGACTTCGTCAGCGACAAACGCGGAGATCTATATCCCGTTATAAACAAAAGCGATGATTGCGAGGAGAGCGTTGAGCATAATCGGTATAACGTAAAATCGGGCAGTGTCTCGCGCTTGGTCGGAAGTTTTTTTTCGTATGCAACGCAGGAGATTACTTTCAACGCCAAATGCGGCTTATGCGGATTTGAATTCGTTCTTCCTGAAGGAAAAGCGTCCGTAACGTATAAAAAAGGATGCGTGGCTTTCTCTGACGGAAAAGCGGAGGAATCGGTTTTATATGAAAATGCAAGCGAACAGGTGACAATGATAGTTTCGTGCAGACCGGAAGCCTTTGACGTTTACTTTTTGTGTAACGGACAGCCTGAATATTTCCATACCTTCCGCTCGGCTGATTTTGAAAACTCCAATGATCAGAAGGTGTTTTCAAAAGGGTACGTTTCACTGCTTGCGGCAGACGGTGTGACGGTATGCGCCGTTTCTTCGTATATTGACTGCGGAATTTCACAGGCGGATATGCGTCCTATACGGTACGAAAACGGAGACGTTATATTTGAAAACGGCAAGGTGTTTTTAAGTCTGTCCGTCCGCATACAGGAAAAAATGTTCCAGGGTATAGTTTCCTGGGTTCCGAGTACGTCTGATTTTGAACTGACAGGAGCGCTTTTCTATGACAGCGGTGACGGAAAATGGTGCGGAGACGTTGCGGCGTCCATACTTTTTAATCGCAAAACAAACGAGTGGAATTTGTGGGTCTGCTCATTTTCTCACGGTCACGTTTTAGGTCACGCCGCGTTTGAGGGCGATCCACGTTTCGGCGTTAACGTTGTTGATATTAAACTTATGGACAAAGTGGGCAAAGAGTACGATGCTACTGAATTTTTGGGCTTTGAGGGTGATGAAGATCCCGATTTTTACTATAACGAGCAAGAAGACAAGTGGTATATGGCAATTTGCCGCATAGATCCGTCGATAAACAGTTACAGGTATATGTTTTTTACCTCCGACAACCCGTTTGATAATTATAAATTCATAGGTCAAGGTTGCGACGGCGCGGAAACAGGCGGCTCGTTTGTTACTATTGACGGCGAAAAAGTATTTGCCTGCGGAAATTCATTTGAAAAAAGATCAGACTACCGCATTTATACCAAAGACGGTATGTATAATCCCAAATTCGATTTTGATGACGGCGGTGTTCGCGGCTGGGGAACGATAATTCCGGTTAAAATGGGAAGTCGCACCCGTTATTTTTGGATGACGTTTGACCGCCATAACGCAAGCTCGTATAATTGGAGTTACGGTAACGTCTATTGCTTTGAGGCGGAATTATAATAAACAGAGGTATTACGACAATGAAAATTTCATTTCTTTTCGATTTTGACGGAACACTGGTAGATTCAATGCCCACTTACGTTTCCGCAATGCTCCGTATTCTTAATGAAAATAATGTTAGTTATGACGACGACATCGTCAAGATCATAACCCCGCTCGGTATGGCGGGAACAGCCGATTACTATATCAAAGAACTTGGACTAAAGCTTAGCAAGGAGCAGATCATTTCCTTGATGAAGGAATATATGCTTGATGCTTATCTGTACACTATTCCCGCTAAATCTAACGTCATTTCGGTACTAAAAAAGCTGAAACAGCAGGGCGCGAGCCTGAACGTTCTTACCGCAAGTCCGCACGTTACACTGGATGCTTGCCTCAAACGGCTTGGTATGTGGGAGCTTTTTGATAACGTTTGGTCGTGCGAAGATTTTTCTACAACAAAAGCAGACCCGCAAATATACGTCAAGGCGGCAGAAAAAATGAACACGTCTGTGGATAAGGTTCTGTTTTTAGATGATAATCTGGGGGCAGATACTGTTGCCAAATCAGCGGGAATGCCGGTTTGCGGAGTGTATGATGAATCATCAAAGGAATATACCGATCAAATCAAGGCTGTTACCGATTGCTATATTTACGATTTTGAAGAATTGCCCGAGCTGGAAATCGTCAAAAACGGGTTGTCTGATTAATACTGAAATTATGTAGGTGCTTTATGAAAAACGTATTACTGATCGGAGACTCTATCAGAAGGGGATATGATGAAGCGGTTAAGAAGTCGCTTGAACCGTTTGCCTCGGTTTATTTTCCTTCTGAAAATTGCCGTTTTACTTCTTTTCTTCTGCGGTATCTTCATGAATATATGAAAATCGTCCCTGACGGAAAGATCGACGTTATTCATTGGAATGCCGGACTTTGGGATTGCCTGCGTATGTTTGGGGAGGAACCGCAGACGCCTGTAGATATATACGCTTACTATATCGACCGTATTTGTGTCCGTATAAAAAATTTAATCCCCGAAGCCACGGTCATATTCGCTACGTCTACGTCTGTAATCTCTGAAGAAATGGGTAAGGATTTCAAACGGTATAACGAAGATATTGAAGAATATAACAGAGCCGCGATTGCGGTCATAGAAAAATACGGATTTATCGTAAACGATCTTTACGCCACCTCTGTAAAGCTTCCGAAGGAAGCACATTCCGACCCCGTGCACTATTATACGACTATTGGTACTGAAGCCTTTGCAAATCAAGTGATTTCCTATATTGCTCCCGCGCTCGGAATTACGGAAAAGGTTATCTATAAAGAGGAACTGTATAGTGATAAGCCTGTAGGAATTTAAGGCGGCAATAGGTCAAAACAAAGTCGTTATCCAATAAATAACCTCATAAATTGCGCCGGAGATTACAAATATCTTTGCTCCGACTCCGAGCACCCGTCCCTCTGCTTGTGTTAACTTAGGAGCAATTCGTTTGAGTAGTTTTGCACTAATAGAAAGTATGCGGCGCGGTAAAATAAAGTTTCGTACAAATACATACAAATACATAAAGGAAGTATAAGCTATGTTGTTTATCAAAAATGGTTATATTCGGACTATGGCGGGCCCCGACGTTGAGAACGGATGTATTCTCATTGGAGATGACGGTAAGATCATCTCGGTGGGATGCGACGTCACTCCCCCTTCCGAGGCTCAGATTATTGATGCAGGCGGGCGTTTAGTGACCCCGGGCTGCGTGGAGGCACATTGCCATCTGGGGTTAGCCAATTCCCAACCCGAGGCAGGAGACCACAATGAAAAAAGCGACCCGATCACACCTCAAATGCGTGTTATTGACGGTTTTAATCCTTATCACGAGCAGTTGAAGATCGCAACCCAAAGCGGTGTCACAACAGTCTGCACCGGCCCCGGCAGCACTAATATCATTGGCGGAACCTTTGGCGCTTTCAAAACCGCAGGTACTCGGGCTGACGATATGGTAATCAAGCACCCGATCGCCATGAAATGCGCCTTTGGTTACAATCCCAAAAATGCATATGGCGATAAGAATAGGGCGCCTTTTACCCGTATGGGAACCACTGCTCTTCTTAGGGACTTTTTGCAGAAATGCAAGCGTTATCTGGAAGAAAAGGAAAGCGGAAAGTCACCTTCCTACGACAGCAAAATGGAAGCAATGATCCCCGTGCTGAAAAAGGAAATTCCTTTGAAAGCCCATGCACATCGCACAGACGATATTTTCACCGCCATCCGCATTGCCCGGGAATTTGATCTTCTTTTGACCATTGACCATTGCACCGACGGCATTTTGATCGCTGATGAATTGGCAAAGGAGGGCTTTCCTGCGCTGCTTGGTCCCGCATTCACAGTAGCAAAAAAATCCGAGGTTGAGAACAAAAGCTTTGCCACCCCTGCCGTACTTTACAATGCCGGCGTTTCTGTGAGTATCATCACCGACGCCTCTGTTACGCCTATCCGTTACCTGCCCCTGTGTGCAGGACTTGCGGTCAGCGAAGGATTGCCTCTGGAAGAAGGTTGGAAGGCCATCACCATCAACCCTGCAACCCATACCGGCATTGCCGACAGAGTAGGAAGCCTGGAGCCCGGTAAGGACGGGGACGTAGTCATTTGGACAGCAGACCCTCTGCTCCACATTGGAGGAAGAGCGTATACAACCATCATAAACGGCAAGGTAGAATGGCAGGCATAACGGAAATCAACACTTTTTTCGCATAAAAAAGGCTTGGCCGAACCGGTCAAGCCTTTTGGCTTGCGGCGGGAGCAAGCCCCCGCCATATGAATTAAAACAAAGTTGTTACCCAATAAATCACCCCGTAGATCGCGCCGGAGAGGGTACCGTAGAGAATGACGGGGCCGGAGATTACAAATATCTTTGCCCCTACGCCGAGTACCCAGCCCTCTGCCTTATTGTCTATTGCGGGGGAGACTACCGAGTTTGCAAATCCCGTTATCGGCACGAGAGTTCCCGCGCCCGCGTGCTTGGCTATATTATCAAATATTCCGAGCGCGGTGAGCGCGGCGGTGATGAATATCAGCGTGACGGAAACGAGGGTGGGCGCGACCTCCTCTCGCGCGCCGAGCGAGACGTACAGCATACGCAGTCCCTCACCGACAGCACATATAGCTCCGCCGATGAGAAACGCACACGTGCAGTTTTTAAGAAGCGGAGATTTCTTTCCTTTTTGCGCGACAAGAGTTTTATATTCGTTACGGTCAAAATTATTCATTTCATTGCTCCCGTTCTGATTTTTGTGATGATAGTTTTTCACAAAAGCGGGAGTTTTATTATTTTTTTGCATTACTTTTCAAAAAATGTTTTTCTTTTTTCAAAACCTATTCATATATTCATCACAATATAAGGATAAAATATAACCGTAGAAACGAAAAAGCGATCATTTCCTTGCAAAGATGATTCAGTCGATTTTACACGGGAAACGGGAAGGACGGCAGGCGTCGGCCTCCCGACCCCAAAGCCAAACAAATAATTCCCGCACGGGAGTGTTTGATATACGAATATTTTTCTTTATTTGAAAGGAATTTTTATGAATAACGGTTACGGAAATTACAACGGGTACAATAATAATTATTCTGCCCCTACCGAGAAAAACAGCGCTGAACCGATAATACTCGGAGCAGAGCCGACTCCGCCCGAGATGCCTCAAAAGCCTAAAAAGACTTTCGGTGCGGGAACGGTTGCCATACTGCTCGTAGCGTGTTTTGCTGTGTCCCTGCTTTCAGGCTTTGGCGCAGGCTATCTTGCAACGATGCAGTTCGGCGGTAATAAGTCGGGTTCAAACATATCTGCGGCGGGTAACGATCCTTCCGTGATATATCAGAACATCAGTGCGTCTGTTTCTGACGTTGCAGAAGGTACGGTTTCTTCTGTTGTTACGGCGGTTGAAAATACCGTTGTTGAGATAAAAACAGAGATTGTTACCACTGGCTCATTCTTCGGTCAGTATATACAGAGCGGTGCGGGCAGCGGAGTTATCATTACGTCTGACGGATATATAGTAACCAACAATCACGTAATTGACGGTGCAAGCAACGTTACCGTAAGACTTAAAGAAGGTACCGAGTACAAAGCAAAGGTCATCGGCGCGGACGCGGACAGCGATCTCGCAGTACTGAAGATCGAGCCGGAAAAAGAATTGATTCCCGCTATCTTCGGTGACAGTGATACTCTTTCGGTAGGTCAGCAGGTCGTAGCGGTTGGAAATCCGCTCGGCGAGCTTGGCGGTACCGTTACCACGGGTATAATCAGTGCGCTTGACCGCGAGGTCACCGTTGATGGCAAAAAAATGATGCTTCTTCAGACGGATGCGGCGGTAAACCCCGGTAACTCGGGCGGCGGTCTGTTCAATCTCAAGGGTGAGCTTATCGGCATAGTCAATGCAAAATCCTCCGGCGACAGTGTTGAGGGACTTGGGTTTGCCATTCCTGCAGCTACTGCGAGCAAAACGGCGGGCGAGCTTATTGAATTCGGTTACGTAAGAGGCAGAGTGGACCTCGGTCTGACACTTTACGACGTAAAAGATAATATCACCGCTATGTACTGCGGCGTGGATCAGCTTGGCTGCTACGTTATCGAGTCGAAATACACAAACGATCTTCAGAAGTGGGATAGAATAGTTGCAGTCAACGGTGAGGCGGTTTCCTATTACGCGGATATAGCAGCTCTTAAAAATGACATGAACGTTGGTGACACCATTACCTTTACCGTAGTAAGAAACGGTAAGATGGTAGATGTTGATCTCGTTTGCCGTGAGCAAACATCGGACAGCACCATAAATTTTGAAACCTGATATGATTTTTCAGGCAAAACGGAGACTGCGTTAAGTTGGCGTGTCTCCGTTTTGCTTTAACGCTTGCAATAATAACGATTTTGTATTATAATAAAGTGGGGTGGATTGATATGTATAAAATTCTTGTGGTTGACGACGAGGTAAAGATACGCGAACTGATAGTCAAGTACGCTAAATTCGAGGGTCACGAGACGGTAGAGGCGGCTGACGGTATGGAGGCTGTGCATATCTGCCGTGAGCAGAGCTTCGATATAATTATCATGGACATAATGATGCCCGAGCTTGACGGATTTTCCGCTTGCAGGGAGATCCGCAAAACGTCGTCTACTCCCATACTTATGCTTTCCGCGCGCGGCGAGGAGTATGACAAGATAAACGGATTTGAGCTTGGTATTGACGACTACGTGGTAAAACCGTTCTCGCCCAAAGAGCTTATGCTCAGAATAGAAGCGATAATGAAGCGCACGAGAGGTTCAGGTGCAGCCGAGCAGACCAAAAACGAGATATTCGAGTACAAGGGGCTCAAGGCGGACATCACTGCGAGAATAGTATACGTTAACGGTGAGCGCGTGGATATGTCACCCAAGGAGTACGATCTGTTTTTCTATATGCTCAAAAACCGCAATATCGCGCTCACCCGTGAAAAGCTGATATGCGACGTTTGGGGATATGATTTTTACGGCGACGACCGCACGCTTGATACGCACATCAAACTGCTTCGCCGCAGTCTCGGTGAGTACAGCGGCGTTATCGTAACTCTGCGCGGTGTCGGATACCGCTTTGATATTACCTGACGAGCGGAAGTTTTATGAAAAATCTTTTAAATAAACGCTACAGGATAAATACTCAAAAACGGCCGTTTCTGTCGCTTCAGCTTTACGTTTATTTTTCCATTTTTGCGATAATCGTTATTGCTCTGCTCTGGATATTCCAGACCTTACTGCTTGATAATTTCTATCAGGCGATAAGAATGAGAGAGCTTCGGGATGCGGCGGACTTTATCGCATATCACGCTGACTCGTACGATGTGCAGGCCGTTGTGGAAAACGTAGCGGTAGGCAACGACGTTTGCATAATAGTGTTTGACGGAACGGGGAAAAAGGTCGCATCGGCTGACGTTAAGGAAGAATGTGTTATCCACCATACCGATTCAGATACGATAAACAACTTTTACGTTGAGGCAAAAGCATCAAAAAAACTTGAGAGCGTCAAGGAGATAAACCTAACTACCGCTGACGGAAAGCAGATTTCCGACTCGATAGTTATGACTAAAATAGTAAAAAGCCCGGAGCATAACAACTATATAATTTTGCTTAACGCAGTGGTAGTTCCCGTGTCTGCTACGGTGCACACACTGCAGATACAGCTTACATGGGTGTCTATTATTACGATAGTACTCGGTATGATATTTGCTGTTGTTATCTCACGTACAATATCCCGTCCCATAAGTAAGCTCAATAAATCGGCAAAAGCGCTCGCGCATGGATATTACGGCGCGGACTTCTCGCTTAATCTCGGCTGCCGCGAGGTAGGAGAATTAAGTGATACCTTGGCTTATGCGGCGCGCGAGCTTTCAAAGGCGGATAAGATGCAAAAAGAGCTTATCGCCAATATCTCACACGACCTGCGTACCCCGCTCACCCTGATAAAGGGATACGGCGAGGTAATGAGAGATATTCCCGGAGAGATGACTCCAGATAATATGCAGGTAATAATTGACGAGACAGAGCGTCTCAGCTCACTAGTTTCCGACCTTGTCGATATGTCAAAATTCCAGTCGGGCGATACTCAGCTCTCTCTTGACACGTTTGACCTTGGCGACACGGTGAGAGAGACTATCGAAAGGTACGTCAAGCTGACCGAGCGTGACGGATATTCAATAGAGCTTAACTGTAGTGAGCCTTTACCGGTATATGCGGACAAAACGAGAATACTTCAGGTAATATACAATCTGATAAACAATGCTATAAACTATACCGGCGAGGACAGAAAGATATACGTTTCGGCGTACTGCATCTCTGACAGTGTCCGCGTTGAGGTAAAGGACACGGGAGAGGGCATCGAGGCTGATAAGTTAGCTCTCATCTGGGACAGATATTATAAGATAGACAAGGTTCACCGCCGCGCTACGGTCGGAACGGGACTCGGCCTTTCTATCGTTAAAAACATCCTGGTTATGCACGGCGCAAAATACGGCGTTGACAGCGTAATAGGACAGGGAAGTGTATTCTGGTTTGAACTCAAACTTGCAGATAATAAAACAAAAGGAGAACAGGACAATGGAAAATTATAAGAAAGAGTTTATTGAATTTATGGTGAGAAGCGACGTGCTTCGCTTTGGAGATTTCGTTACCAAGAGCGGCCGCCGCACCCCCTATTTCGTAAATACCGGTAACTATCGCACCGGAGCACAGCTGTCAGCGCTCGGTTCTTACTACGCAAAGTGTTTTGCCGAGAACGTAAAGGAATGTGACGTTCTTTTCGGCCCTGCATATAAGGGAATTCCGCTTGCTGTAACTACCGCGGCGTCTCTTTATCGCGACCACGGAATTGATCTTCCTTACTGCTTTAACCGCAAAGAGGCAAAGGATCACGGCGAGGGCGGTACTCTTGTCGGCGCACCGCTGAAGGACGGAGACAAGGTAGTTATAATCGAGGACGTTATCACCGCGGGAACCGCTATCCGCGAGACCGTGCCTGTACTCAAAGCGGCGGCAGACGTTACTATAAACGATATGATAATTTCGGTTGACCGTATGGAAAAAGGTCCGGCAGGCGTTTCTGCTATTCAGGAAGTAAAGCGCGAGTTCGGCATTACGGTACATCCGATAGTTACCGTTCGCGAGATAATCGAGGCTCTCCACGGCAAGGAAGTAGACGGCAAGGTCGTTCTTACCGACGAGCTTCGCGAAAGAATGGAAGCTTACCTCAAAGAATACGGAATTTAATTATTTTCGGAATTTTATTATCACCATCGGAGGCGGCGTATGAAGATCACGGGAGAAAACGGAATATCTCTTTCTGTTACGGAACTCGTGCGCTTTGCCGCTGCAGGTGGAGATCTTGACCTCAGATTCAGCGGTGACCGCCGCCGCGCGATGAATATCGGCGCGGCGGTGCATCGCCGTATACAGAAAAGCGCGGGAGCGCTTTACGTTCCCGAAGTGCCGCTGTCTCATACGACCACGTGCGACGGTATAGAATATACCGTGTCCGGCCGCGCCGACGGGATAATCGAAACTCCCGACGGAGAGGTCACGATAGACGAAATAAAGACCACGCATATACCCCCCGAGATGATAGCGTCTGACCTTCACGAGATGCATTTTTCCCAGGGGGCGGTGTACGCGTGGTTTTACTGTTTTGATAAGGGTATTGACAGCATTAACGTGCGTCTTACATACTACGACACCGAAGACGACAGGATATATAAGAGCGTTCGCGAATATTCCGCAGCTGACGTTAAGAATATATTCCACTCGATGCTTCACTCGATAGAGCCGATAGCCCGTGCCGCGCTGGAGAGAAAAAATAAAGTTCCCGCAGAGCTTAAAGACGCGCCTTTCCCGTATGAAGAAAAGCGCGAGGGTCAGCGCGATATGGTAATAGAAACTTACCGCACGATAAAGCGCGGCGGCAGACTTTTCGTGTCCGCACCTACCGGGATCGGCAAGACGATTTCTTCTGTTTATCCCGCGCTCAAGGCAGTCGGAACGGGAGACGCGGACAAGATATTTTACCTTTGCGCCAAGGGCGTTATTGCAAATCAGGCGGCGGAAGCGATATCTGCGGTAGGTTCGGAAAATATCAGAGCGATGATACTTTCCGCGAGAGTGCGTATGTGCTCATCAAAAGTAAAGCCGAGCGGAAACCGCGCGGCAGATGCGTGCAATCCCATATCCTGCCGCGCCGCAAAAGGTCACTATACGAGGTCGCGCGAGGCGCTGTGCGAGCTTCTCGCCGGAAAAGGCGTTTACACTCCGCAGCTGATACGCTCGGTGGCGGAAAAGTATCGTGTTTGTCCGTACGAGCTGTCACTCGACCTTTCGGAGTTCTGCACGGTTGTAATCTGTGACTATAATTACCTGTTCAGTCCGCGCGTAAAGCTGCGCAGATATTTTGACGATACGGGAGTTGAGCGGATAGATCCGAGCGAAAGGTTCGTGTTTCTTATCGACGAAGCACACAACCTCGTTTCCCGCGCGAGAGAAATGTACTCGGCTGAGCTGACCTCTGACGACGTAAGCGCATTTTGCGAGCTCGGCGGCTCTGTTTCGTCGGCGGCAAAGTCGCTGTGTGATGCGATAGAAGCTCAAAAAGATAACATCACCGAAACGGAGGACGATCCGTCCTCTGACACTGACGGCGCAAAATACGGTGCCGCGGTGCTTGCGTCCGCGCCCGAGCGGATAACCGAGGCGGCGGAGTCATTCTGCCGAGCGGTAGTCGGATGGGTGGCGGGAGGAATCGGCGTTTCTCCCGAGCTTACCGAGGCGTATTATCGGGTGTATTCATATCTGACCGTTGCGAAAAACGCAGACGAACGGTACGTTACCTTTCTCGAAACGCAGAACGGTCAAGTGAAATGCCGTCTTATGTGCGCCGACCCGTCGGCTATAATATCAAAATGCCTTGATATTGGGCGTGCGGCGATATTTTTCTCGGCAACTCTCACGCCGATAGAATATTACGTTAACGTGCTCTCGGGGCCGGAGAGTGCGGACGAGCTTGAACTTGAATCGCCTTTCCCGCCTGAAAACTTCTCGGTCTATATTGCTGACAGGTTCAGTACGAGATTTTCAGACCGCGATGCGTCGTGCACCGCGCTTGCAGATATGATAGCGGCGGCGGTAGGCGCAAAAAAGGGTAATTACATCGCATATTTTCCGTCCTACGGATATATGGAGAGCGTGTATAAAAAATTCACCAAGCGGTACCCGTCGGTGACTACCGTTATACAGATGCGCGATTCGGGCGAGCGGGAGAGAAACGAATTCCTTTCCTCATTCGTTGACGACGGTGAGCGGCGAGTGTTCTTCTGCGTTCTCGGCGGAATATATTCGGAGGGAATAGACCTGTCAGGCGAGAGGCTTATCGGAGTCATAATTGTCGGAACGGGAATAGGTCAGCTGTCAAGCGAGCGCAACGTGATCTCCGAGTATTACGAAAAGAAATACGAAATGGGATTTGATTACGCCTACACTTATCCCGGTATGAACCGCGTGCTTCAGGCGGCGGGCAGAGTCATAAGAGGTGAGAACGACCGCGGCATCGTCGTGCTGGTGGACGACAGATACGCCGACGGAAAGTATATGGAGCTGTTTCCCGAACATTGGGAAAATATCAGACTGGTCGGAGACGCGCCGTCTCTGCGCGAGGCTGTTAAAAGATTTTGGAATGAAATGGAACAATGAAAGTAAAAGAACTTAAAAATAAATATCCCGCGCTGAGGGGCTTGATAGAGCGGATAGAAAACACTCCCGAGTGCGTCGTTGTTATCGACGGCGACAGCGGCTCGGGGAAATCCACCTTTGCAGAGATACTTGCGCACGCGTTTGACGCGAACGTGTATCACGCGGACGATTATTTTCTGCCGTTTGACAGAAAAACTCCCGAGAGACTGTCCGAAGCGGGTGGAAATCTTGACCGCGAGAGAATGCGTGAGGAAATCACTTACCCGCTTTGCGATAGACGCGCGGTGCGGTACAGAAAATATAACTGTTCAAGCGGTACGCTCGGGGATTATATCCAGCCTGACGGCGGAAAAGTTTCAATAATCGAAGGCGTGTATTCAATGCATCCCGACCTCGCGGTCGATGGGGCGGTGTACGTCGTTTTGACGGTAGATTCAGAGCTTCAGAAAAAAAGGATACTTGAGCGAAACGGAGAATATATACTTTCTCGATACGAAAAAGAGTGGCTCCCGCTTGAAAAACACTATTTTTCCGAGCTTGATCCTGCATCCCGTGCGGATTTCGTGTTTTCGGTGAGTGACGATGGTGAGTTTTATGAAGTGTGAGCTTTGCCCGCGCCGCTGCGGAGCGGACAGAGAAACGCGGCTCGGTATGTGTAATTCTCCTGCCGAGATAACGATTGCGCGTGCGGCACTTCATATGTGGGAGGAACCGCCGATCTCGGGTGAGCGCGGGTCGGGTACGGTGTTTTTCTCGGGCTGTCCGCTGTCTTGCGTTTACTGCCAGAATATCTCAATATCCCGCGGCCGTGTCGGACGCAGGATAAGCCGAGAGCGGCTGACAGAGATCATGCT
Organism: uncultured Lachnospiraceae bacterium; assembly: GCA_964525525.1. Classification (GTDB taxonomy): domain Bacteria; phylum Bacillota; class Clostridia; order Oscillospirales; family CAG-272; genus RGIG2161. Next base: position 78,345 of record CAZGHD010000001.1, read on the forward strand.
TGAGCTTGAGGGAAAAGGCGCACACAATATAAATTTTGTAACTCCGACGCACTACGTGCCGCATATTATTCCCGCCGTAGCGGCGGCAAGGGATAAGGGACTCTCGCTTCCCATCGTGTATAACACGAGCGGTTACGAAAGGGCAGAGACGATAGACGCGCTATGCGGTACCGTTGACGTTTATCTGACCGATTTCAGATACGCAACTCCCGCACTTGCCGAAAAATATTCAGGCGCGCGCGATTACCCGGAGGTTGCTCTGCGCGCGACCGAACGGATGGTAAAGACGGCGGGAGATCCTGTTTTTGACGAGGACGGAATGATGCAGTCGGGCGTTATCGTACGCCAGCTGATCCTGCCGGGATATACCGAGGAGGCGATGAGGATCACCGACCTGCTTTACTCAAATTTCGGGGACGGAATATACGTCAGCCTGATGAATCAGTACACACCGACCGAGTCTCTTGACAGAGAGAAATATCCCGAACTTGCCCGTGCACTGACGCAGGAGGAGTATGACGCCGTGGTGGATCACGCGATTGAAATCGGCGTCACTCAAGGATTTATTCAGGACGGCGAGACCGCAAAAGAGAGCTTTATCCCGGATTTTGATCTTGAAGGGGTATAAATATATAACTAAACAAAGGAGCATAAAATGGCTATACAGAAATTTTCCGTAAGTAACGACGAAAATATTTATGAAGCGTGGCCGGACGTACTGCTTACTAAAAGCGGTAAGCTGATCTGTGTATTTTCCGAATGTGCACATCACCTTGACCGTACCGACGCACGCCTCGTTTATCGCGAGAGTACCGACCGCGGACGCACTTGGTCGGAGAAGAAATTCCTTACCGGAAAGGGTGTACGCGAGGATTATTTTAACTGCGCGAGAATATCCGAGCTGTCTGACGGACGCATCGCGATAATCTGCGACAGGATATTAAGAAATGAAAATATGGGAGCGGAGCTGTACGTTTGGTATAGCTCGGACGAGGGTGAGACCTGGAGCGAGCCTGTTCTTTATCCTTTCTGCGGTATCGTCCCGGACAAGATGCTCGAGCTGAAAAGCGGCAGACTTATCATCTCCGCACACTTTAAAAATCAAGCTACCGAAAAGCTCGAACAGTACCTTTGGTACAGTGACGACAAAGGAAAAACCTGGTCTGACAGAGTTACCGTTGCCGCTGATGTGAGATACAATCTGTGCGAGGTCTCTATCCTTGAAAAGGATAACGGAGTGCTTATCGCATTTATGCGTGAAAATTCGCAGATCGGCTGCCCGATACTTAAAACTCTGTCTTACGACGGCGGTGAGACCTGGAGCGAGATATACGATACCGCTATGGATAGCGGACACCGCCCGACGGCAGGATTCCTTCACGACGGCAGAGTTATGGTGACCTACCGCTATATTCCGCGCTCTACACAGAACGTTTTTGCGGCGTTTTTCTCCGCAGACGTGCTTGAGGCGCACGAAAGAAAAGAGCAGTTTGTCAGAATAATGCCGCTTGACTACGACAGAAATCCCGCTCCCGACCTCGGTTATACCGGCTGGGTACAGTTTGAGGACGGCGAGATATACGTGGTCAACTACATAAAGGACGACGCCGACAAGGCGCAGATAAGAGGATACTCTTTCTATCCCGAGGACGTAATGCTCCCCGTGACAGACTCTACCACCGCGACTCCTTTTGGATGATAAAAATATTACACGGCTGTGCGTGACTATATCACGCACAGCCGTGTAACTTTTTACAGAGCTATTATAATATTCGTAAAATAAACTATCAGCGGGACGGTCGCAACGCACAGGGCGGTGGAGGTACCTACTATCTGTGCGGCAAATTCCTGCTCTATATCGTGCAGTTCTGCGAACATAACGGTGATTGCCGCTGTTGGCAGAGAGGTCATTATAGCCGCTATGTATACCATCATATCGGGAATTCCGAGAGGGATAGAGATCAGCTTGACTGCCAAAGTAACGATTACGGGGAAAACTATCAGCTTCAGTGCTGATGCGTAATACACCTGCGGGCGGTTCCAAAGCTCCTTTAGCTTTACGTTTGCAAGGAGCATTCCGCAAAGGAATACCGACATGGGAGTGCAGATGCTTCCGAGGGTGCTCATACCGTCTATTACAAAGGACGGGAGCTTGAAAAACGGCAGTAGCACGTACAGTATTATTCCGATAAAGGACGGCACCGTACCGAAGTTTATTACTATATTTTTGAAGCTCATTTTTATATCACTGCGTCCGCGGCCGAGGATTATCATTCCCCACGTCCACGCAAAGGTGTTGAACGCAAGAACGTAGAAGCTCGCGTAAAACACGCCTTCCGAGCCTATCAGCGCGTCAAGCAGGGGATAACCGAGAAATCCGCAGTTGGCAAATATAGCGGCAAACTCGCATATTTTTCTTTTGTCAAAGTCCTTTAAGAATCTGCAGAATACGTATGCTAATAAAGAAAGCAAGGTATGCGCGAAAATACCCACCGCGAAAACTATCGCTCCGCCGATCAGCTTGTCGGGGGAAAATTCAATTTTCAGCTGCGAGCTGATTATCAGCATCGGCTGACCTACGCGGATTATAAGGCGGGATATTTGCTTTGCGGTTACCTCGTCTACCCACTTTAGCTTGCGCGCGGCAAATCCTATGAGCAGAACGAAAAACATCATCGCAACGACGTTTGAAATTACCGATATATCCATATAAAAGAGACCTTCCGTATCGAATTATTGCATACTATTTATTATACCTCTCGCAGGCGCGATTGTCAACCGAAAACGGAAAAGTCGAAAACGTCAACGCAGGAAAATGTGAAGCAGTTTTTCGTATAATTTGCTTGTGTACGGCTGGTATCTCATGGGAAGGTCAAGCCACGTTTTTTTGTCGAGAATGGATTTACGGTGTGAAAACGTGTCAAATCCTGCTTTTCCGTGATAGCTTCCCATCCCGCTCGCGCCGACACCGCCGAAGCCCATTGAGCTGGTGGCAAGATGAATGACTACGTCGTTTACGCATCCGCCGCCGTAATTTACCTGTTCTGACACGCGACGAATATTCTTTTTGTTGCTGCTGAAAATGTACAGCGCAAGCGGGGAGGGCTTTTTCTTCAAGTCAGAGATGAGCGTATCAAAATCGTCAAAGGTGAGTACCGGCATTATGGGACCGAAGATCTCCTCTCCCATAACGGCGTCACTCTCTGTCACGTTATCCATAACGGTAGGAGAGATACGCATAGTCTCGCTGTCGCTCTCTCCGCCGAAAACGACTTTGCTCTCGTCAATCAGCGAACATACACGGTCAAAGTGCTTTTGATTTATTATCTTACCGTAATCCTTGTTTTCAAGCGGTTTTTCGCCAAACTGCTTTTTTATTTGCTTTATTACTTCTTTTATAAATTCGTCTTTTATCGAGCGTTCGCACAGGACATAGTCGGGCGCAACGCAGGTCTGACCGCAGTTGAGATATTTACCGAAAACGATGCGCTTTGCCGCGAGCTTGATATTCGCGCTTGCGTCAACTATACAGGGGCTTTTTCCGCCGAGTTCAAGCACTGCGGGAGTGAGATTTTCCGCCGTGTGACGAAGAACCTCGCGGCCGACCGACTGACTTCCCGTAAAGAAAACGAAGTCGAAATTACCGTCAAGAAGAGCGGCATTTTCCGCTCTGCCGCCGGTTACGACAGCGACGTATTCGGGCGAAAAACACTCGGAGATTATCTTTTTTATTACTTCGCTCGTTCTGGGAGAGTACGCGCTCGGTTTCACGACTACCGTATTTCCTGCCGAAATTGCGTCTGCAATCGGATCAATCGTCAGAAGGAACGGATAGTTCCACGGACTCATGATAAGCGTGCATCCGCGCGGAACCGGTTTTACGTAACTGTGCGACGGAAACTGCGGGAGAGGTGAGTATACCGTCTTGCTTTTAGAGAAGCGCGCGGTATGACGGATCATATAGCTGATCTCACTGAGCGAAAGTCCTATCTCGCACATAAACGCCTCCTGGCGTCCTTTCCCGAGGTCCTCTTTGAGTGCTGCGTATATCGCTTCTTCATTTGCTTTGATTGCCGCATACAGCTTTTTTAGCTGGGCTTTGCGGAATTTTACCGGCAGGGTAGCGCCGCTTTCAAAAAAACTCCGCTGTTTTGCTATTATTTCATTAATTTCTTCGTGTGTCATGGTAATTTTCCTTACAATTACATTTGTTCAAAGCCTACAAGCATACCGCCGCGCTCTGCGTAAAAACTGCAAAGTCCGCGGCACTTGTGTATCTCTACCTGAACGCGCTCGAATTTTTTCTTCTATAAGTGTTTTCAGTTTCAGTGCGGCTGATTCGTTTGACGCGTGAGAAATCATTACTTTTCTGATTCCAAGTCCCGCGTTTTCAAGATGCGATACGATTCTCTCAAGCGCGCGGGATTCTCCGCGGCATTTGTCGGTCGGGTCAAGCACGCCGTCGGTGGCTTTGCCGACTATATGTATTCCCGCGATTCCTACTAATTTTGCGGTAAGGTGAGAAACTCTGCCGTTGTTTGCAAGGCTTTTCATCGACTTGAGCATAAAGAACAGTCCCGTCTTTTTGCGGTATTCGTCAAGCTTGCTGCAAAGCTCGTCGCCCGAGTTATCCTCGGCGAGAAGCTCGGCTATCTTTCCCGCAACCAGTCTGATCTCGGGACCTGCGGAAAGAGTGTCGATAACGTATACTTTTTTGCCGGGATTTTCTTTTTCGTATATCTCTTTTGCGGTGCAGGCGGAGTTATAACTGCCGGACAGCTTGCTCGTTATCGTGGTGCAGTATACCTCGTCTGCGTCTCCGAAGGCGGACAGCCAGTCGTGAACGTTTGGGCAGGAGGTGGTCGATTTGCCTTTGTATTTATCAAGGTAAGCGACCATTTCTTCAACGCCGAGGAACTCGTCGTCAACGAACTCTCTGTCGTCGGTGGTTATTTTAAGCGGAACCGAGGTGAAATCCACACCTTTCAGTTCAAGCATATCAGATGATGAATCCGAAACTATTTTAATTTTTTTCATATATGCCTCCTGCTTTACGGTAAAATATTTTAAGCTGCTGTGCCGTCATCAGTACGGGGACGGGATAAAGGGGATTTGCTTCTTTTTCGGCGTAGCGCGCCATTTCGGGGATGTCTTCTTCTTTTATTCCATCAAGAGTAGCGGGGATGTTCATTCGCTCGTTAAAGAAACGCACGGCGGATATGAATTTTTCCGCGCCTTCTTTTTCGCTTTCGCTTGCGTTTGATATTCCTGCTGCTATCGCAAGGCGGTGTAGCTTTTTATACACGGCAGCGCCGTATTCTTCCAAAACGTAGGGGAGGATAACCGCGTTTGCAAGACCGTGGGGAGTGCCGTATCTACCTCCGAGTGAGTGCGCTACTGCGTGTACGTATCCGACGTAAGATTTTGAAAACGCGATGCCCGCTTTGTATGCCGCCGTGAGCATAGCTGCTCTCGCTTCTTTGTCAGTGCCGTTTTCGTACGCGGTTTCTATATTTTCAAAAATCAGTTTTACCGCGTCAAGCGCAAGCTTTCTCGTCTCGCGGGTGGTGGAGCGTCCGATGTACGCTTCGACCGCGTGGGTGAGGGCATCCATTCCCGTAGTCGCGGTCAGATGCCGGGGCAGGGAAAAGGTGAGCTTCGGGTCAAGTACCGCGTAATGCGGGATCAGTGGGAAGGACATCAGAGCGTATTTGTGATGTTCTTTTTCGTCTGTGATTATCGCGGCGAGAGTCGTCTCGCTTCCCGTGCCTGCGGTGGTGGGAATCGCGATAAGTGTGGGGATCCTGCGAATAACGCGGAGAATACCTTTGAGCCGATTTAAGCTCTTTTTCGGATATGCGACCCTCGCGCCCACGGCTTTGGCGCAGTCCATGGGGGAGCCGCCGCCGATCGCGATTAATGTGTCGCATTCGTTTTCGTGATATAGCTTTAACGCCTCTTCAACGTTTGAAACGGTGGGATTCTGACAGGTCTTGTCGTACACCGTGTAGCGCACGCCGGAGAGCGAAAGCACCTCGGTGACCGGAGAGAGAAGTCCGTTTTTAACGATCCCGCCGTCGGTGATGACAAGGACGGACGTGGAATTTTCCTCGATCAATATACTTTCGATGTCCGCGCAGGAGCGCACCGCCTTCGGCTCTCTGTACGGGAGCAGAGGGAGCGCCAAACGAAACGCAGTCTGAAAAGTACGGCAGAATAATTTTTTGAGTATAAACATAAAATTCCCCCTTGAATTTTATTGTCGTAAAAAGTTGGAATTGTTGATAACTCAACAACTAAATGTTATTATACCACATACTTGTTGATGTGTCAACATTTGGGATAAAAAATAACTGCCCGACGTGTGTCGGGCAGTTAATATACGAATTACTCTGCGTAGTTATCGAAATAACCCTGAATGAATACGATGGGAGTACCCTTGTCGCCGGAACCTGAGGTGAGGTCGCAGAGCGAACCGATAAGGTCGGTCAGGCGGCGGGGAGTAGTACCCTGAGACTCCATAGAGCCGACGAGGTTATCACTCTTTTCCTTGATGAAGCCTGCGATAGCGGCTTTAAGCTCGTCACCCGAGAGGTGAGCGAAGTTATTATCTGCAAGATACTTGATCTTAACCTCGTTGGGAGTACCGGCGAGGCCGGGGGTGTACGCGGGGGAAACTACCGGGTCGGCAAGCTCCCAGATCTTACCTACGGGATCTTTAAACGCACCGTCGCCGTATACCATAACTTCAACGTTCTTGCCGGTCTCTGCCATCATCTTGTCGTGAACTGCGCTAACGAACGCCTCGCAGTTGTTGGGGAACAGCTTAACGGTTTCCTCGGTTGCTTTGTTGGAGCCGAGAAGACCGTACGCTTCGTTACAGCCGGAGCCGTTTACAGGAGCGTTCATAATATCGCAGAGAGTGCAGATGCGGTTGCCGCCTGCTGCCTCGAGAATACGCTTGGTGCGCGCTCTGGTGTGAATGTCGCAGGTGATAACGTCCTTGGTATAATCAAGAATAACCTTTGCGTTGTTAGCGAAAATGATCTCTGCTTCAGCGCCTTCCTCTTCGATAAGAGACTTGTAGTAAGAAACGTAATCAACGCCTGTGAAGGTGTGCTTGTTCTCGCCGAAGATCTCGCGGTAACGATTAAGGTCAAGTACGTCAGAGTAGGGATTGATTCCAGACTCGTCAAGCTGGTCGAGAGAGATAAGGTGGTTACCTACCTCGTCAGAGGGGTAGCTGAGCATAAGGGTGATCTTTTTAGCTCCGCGAGCTATACCGCGAAGGCAGATAGCGAAACGGTTACGGCTGAGAATCGGGAAAATAACGCCGATGTGCTCACCGCCGAGCTTGTTCTTTACGTCCTCTGCTATGTTGTCTACAGTTGCATAGTTACCCTGCGCTCTTGCAACAACCGCCTCGGTTACGGCGATGATGTCGCGGTCGCGGATAGCAAAGCCTTCTGCTTTTGACGCGTTGAGTACAGACTCACAAACGATAGTGACAAGATCGTCACCGTCGCGGATTATGGGAGCGCGGATACCGCGCGAGATAGTACCGACTGTTCTTTCCATTATATATACGTCCTTTCAGAATGATTTTCTATATTAATTATCTTACGTAGAAATTATATTCTATATTCAAAAAAAATTCAAGAGAAATACGATAAATAATAATCGCCATAAGTAAAATGTATAACGGAATTGCCCCGTTTGAAACGGAGCAATTCAAATTTTTTTATCAGATAGTGCCGGTTACGGTAAGGACGGTGACGCCGGGTGTGATTATCCACGCGCCGGTCTCGCTGTCCTGGCTAAAGGTCGCAGCGGGAACGGTTATTCGTCCGGGCACGGTGGAGAATACTCCTGTGGTTTCGTTATAGGTGTAATCGGTGCCGGGGGAGAGTACCGTGCCGTCATATGACACCGTTATGCCGGTGAGTGCGGGGTCAAAAACGTCGGTCAGGGTAACGTCGTCGGTAGCAACTGCCGCCGTGTTTCCTGTGTTCTGTATCGTGAAGGTGTAGGTGACCGTTCCGTTTTCGGTTACGGGCACGGGAGAGATGGATTTCGTAATGGTGAGCGCGGGCTCTTCTTCGGGTGATACTGTTTCGCTTACCGTGATGGGGGCAATTATGCCGCAACCGGAAATAGTTGCGGTATTTACGATAGATGCCTCTGCGTCAAGAGGTGCGAACTGATTTACCTCTGCTTCGTAAATGAGTATCAGGTTGCTGCTTGCGGGTACGGTAAGTCCTGATATTACGAGCGGAGGACCTGCAGTCACGGTCGGCGCCGGCTGAAGTACGCCGCCTGCGTACACGCGTATCGAACCGTCAACATATGTGAGAGGATAAAGCGTATCGGTGCCGAATTCGTATGCGCCGAGATCGTCGGTAACGGTGATGCCGGAAAGCGGGGTTGTACCGGAATTGACTATGCTGATAACGTAGGTAACGTCGTCAAAGCGCGTGTAGTCGTCCATTACCGCGGTTTTTGTGGCGCTGAGTGCCTCAAGTATCTCGCCTACCGCTACGTTTGAATTTATAATTGAATCGTTATAAGAAAGCTGTGCCTGGTTTGTAAATTGTGCCATAGTTTCTCCTTTTGAGATTTTTTATTGCGGGGGCTTTTGTCCCCGCATTTACATTCTATGGCATATGGACAGGTTTTGTGACAAAATTTATACGTGATCCATCGGGTCGATACCCATCATCGGGAGTATCCTCATAAGCGTGATTCGATGTCGCATATAAGAGTGGTATCTTATTGCGTCCTCTAAAAATTCAGGACTAACGTCTACTTCCTCTGGAGTAGTTGGCGCGCCCGCTGTCTTCATCAGCTTGACAAGAGCTTCGTCGTCAGGCAGAAGCTCAAGTATCACGCGGCGGATGTTTTGCCACTCGGACTCGATCTTTCGGGGATCTATATTTTCTGTTACCGTCGGCTCGTTTAATTTCTTTACGTCGGGGTGAATCTCGGGCGCGTAATGCGCGTAGACCTCGCTCCAGTCGGTCTTGTCTTCGGTGCAGGTGACGGAATCGAATTTTTCCGCAAGACTTCTGTATATGCGGTTACAGTACACTGTTCCGACCGCTACCTTTCTGCCGTGGAAATCGGGCCAGATGCCATCGAGAACCTTGTGACATTCAAGATAGTGGGAGATTATATGCTCCGCACCGCTGGCGGGACGGGAGGATGCGGCGAGCTTCATTGCAAGTCCTGTCATAATAAGAGATTCCATTATCGAGCCTGCCGCTTCTTCGCTCTCCTCGGTAACTCTATCGGCAAGAGATACGATTTTATCGGTTGCGGCTTTGGTTATCGCGGCAATTTTTTCGCAGTAATATTCACCCGAGATCAAACGGGAGATCTCCCAGTCCACGAGTCCTATGTATTTGGCTATCATATCCCCGAATCCCGAAGATTTGAGGATGCTCGGAGCTTTTGCGAGGATCTTGGTATCCGCGATTATTACCGCGGGTTGTGCCGCCTGCCAGGATGATTTGAAACCGTTTTGAATTATCGGCGCGGTGTCTGATGCAAAGCCGTCCATTGACGGGGCGGTGGCGAATATGCAGAATTTCTTTTTCAGCTCATACGAGGTTACACGGCAAATGTCGTTGAGCGAGCCTGTGCCGACCGAAATTATCGCGTCAACGTCCGAGGCGAGCGCCTCTACCTCACGAACACTTTCTGCCATCGCGTATTTCATATTTTCGTATATTAACTGCTTGACGGAAAATCCTGCACGGTCAAGGCTCTCGAGAATTCCGTCTGCGGCAGAGAGTGTGTTTCTGTCCGCGACGAGCAGGAGATTTTTGCCAAAACCGGCCTCCGCGAGTATTTCACCCGTGCGCGGGGTGATACAGCTTTCTATTTCAACTCTTTCGGTATCAAAGGTATGGACTCTGCCGCAGGGGCAGTTTTCAAGACTTTTTAATATTTTTTTCAGATCCATCATGCGTTTGTCCTTATAAATATTTGAGTCAATTATATCATAATATCGGCGGATAATCAATAAGCGCGCGGAGGATAATAAATAAAAATAAGCAGAGTCGGAGGCAGTATGTACACTAAAAAAATGCTTTGTGAGGCAGAGAATTTAAAAGATGAAATAATAAGATACAGAAGAACGATACATCGCTTGGCAGATGTGGGATTTGATGTTTGTAAAACAACGGGTTTTATAAAAAATGAGCTTAAAAACATCGGGATAGACGCTGCAACTTGCGGACGCGCGGGAGTTGTTGCGGAGCTGGGACAAAAAAATCCCGAGAAGGTGTTTTTGCTCCGCGCGGATATTGACGCGCTCACGATAAAAGAGGATAGCGGTACGGAATTCTCCGCGCAAAACGGAAATATGCACGCGTGCGGACACGATATGCACGCCGCTATGCTGCTCGGCGCGGCGAGAATTTTGAAGCGTTATGAGAACGAGATAAACGGCAGAATAAAACTGATGTTTCAGCCGGCGGAGGAGCTTCTTGAAGGCGCGGAGGATATGATACGCGCTGGCGTGCTTGATAACCCGTCGGTCGACGCGGCGATGATGGTGCACGTTATGACCGGAGTGAAGATCCAGACCGGGACTCTGATAGTTTCGTCGGCAGGGGAAAGCGCACCGTCGGCGGATTATTTTACTATAACCGTAAAGGGCGCGGGGTGCCACGGAGCTATGCCGAATACAGGTAGAGATCCGATAATCGCGGCGGCGCATATCCTTACTGCACTCGGGGAGCTTTCCTCCCGCGAGCTTGCAATGAACGACAAAGCGGTGATAACCGTCGGGAGCATCACGGCGGGAGACAGCGCTAACGTGATACCCGACACCGCCGTGATGCGCGGAAGTATGCGGGCATTTGGAACTGACGTGAGGGATTATCTAAAAAAAAGACTGCGCGAAATTTCGGTCACTGTCGGCGCGGCTTTCCGCACGGAGGTGGAGCTTTCTTTTGACGCGGGATGCCCGCCGCTTAAAAACGATTCCGCGCTGTCCTCGCTCATAGGTGGGTATCTCAAAGAGCTGGTCGGATGCTCCGGCGTACTGTTTTCAAATGAGCTTGACGGCGACGGAAAACGGGTAGCAGGCTCGGAGGATTTTGCATACGTCAGCCAAAAAGTTCCGTCGGTAATGCTTGCGATAGCCGCAGGAGAGCCGGATAACGGCTTTTCTTATCCTCTGCATCACCCCAAGGTCACGTTTGATGAATCCGTACTCCCTCTCGGCGCGGCGGCGTATGCGTATTCTGCTATGAGATGGCTTTACGAAAAAAATACTTGACATTTCCTGCGTGATGTGGTAATATAGTATCACAAAATAAATGCCAAAGGAGGCGAATAATATGACAAACTTATATTTATCGGGTGTCGTATCTTTCGCCGAGTGGGCGAAGTAGTTTAATTTAAAGCAATAAACGCATTTTTACGCACCCGAGTCGGGTGCGTTTTTATATTTTTTGATCTTTTAGCACCCATGCGGTGCTTTTTGTTTTTCGTGGATTGCGGCGCAAAAATATAAGTTTCAACGGAAAATAACGCTGAAAGAAGGAATGTAAATGAAACGGCTTAAAAGCAAACTGCTCAAAATGGAGCCCAACACAGAGACGTACTCCGAAATGTACGACGGGCTTATGTCGTGCGTTGACCCGGGTATGCCGCCGATCCCCGAATATAACCCTACGTATTATAACGACGACGTAGGATTTGAGATCACGGGGACGCACAAGCGCGCGCAGGACAAACCGACCGTTACGGTGATAATTCCGTACGACAAAATTATAAAAGACACGGAAGGGGATATGTACATGAAAAGACTTAGATATTTTCTGCAGGGAATGGACAACAATACGGCGACTTACAAAGAAATGTACGAGGGGAAAATGATAGCTTTCATAGAGCCGAAGATAAAACACGGTAACGAGGGAGCAGAGGAAGATCCGCTTGAACCCGAGGTACATCTTCTTCCCCGTTAT
>CAZGHD010000002.1:0-52486 GCA_964525525.1 uncultured Lachnospiraceae bacterium
GTCCGGGCAATCCTCGCCGGTTTCGGGATTAACTATCTTACATTCAACGCCGTAGAATGCACGTCCTACGGTGTTTACTCTTGTCTCAATAGAATCATCGGTAGAGCTCTGGGTACATCCCGGTGCCGCCTCGGTCTGTCCGTATACGATGGTGATCTCTTTCATATTCATCTTTTCGATGACTTCTTCCATTACCTTTACGGGACAGGGAGAGCCAGCCATAATACCTGTTCTCATATGCGAGAAGTCGGTCTTATCAAAGTCCTCGTGGCCAAGCATCGCGATAAACATAGTCGGAACGCCGTGGAAACAAGTGATCTTCTCCTGATTGATACAGTGGAGTCCCTTCTTGGGTGAGAACGCGCTGATAGGAGACATGGTTACGCCGTGAGTCATAGATGCGGTCATCGCAAGAACCATTCCGAAGCAGTGGAACATAGGAACCTGAATCATCATACGGTCAGCGGTAGAGAGATCCATACGGTCTCCGATAGACTTACCGTCGTTAATTATGTTATAGTGAGTAAGCATAACACCCTTGGGGAAGCCGGTGGTACCCGAGGTGTACTGCATATTGCACACGTCATGCTTGTTTATCATAGCCGATCTGCGGTAAACTGCGTCAAGCGGAGTCTTTTCCGCCATAGCCATAGCCTCGTCCCACGTCATACAACCGGGCTGCTTTGAATCCACGGTAATAATGTTTCTCAGGAAAGGCAGCTTTCTCGAATGTATAGGATTACCCGCTTCGTGATCTGCAAGCTCGGGAACAAGCTCCTTAATAATGCCGACGTAATCGGAATCCTTGTATCCGTCGATCATTACAAGTGTATGGGTATCCGACTGGCGGAGAAGATACTCTGCCTCGTGAATCTTATACGCGGTATTCACGGTAACAAGGACCGCGCCGATCTTCACTGACGCCCAGAAAGTAATGAACCAAGCAGGAACGTTGGTCGCCCAAATAGCAACGTGATCGCCCTGCTTTACGCCCATAGAAATAAGCGCGCGTGCAAAAGTATCAACGTCGTCGCGGAATTCGGGATAGGTTCTGGTATAATCAAACTCGGTATATCTGAAAGCGTACTGATCGGGAAATTCTTCGCACATACGGTCAAGCACCTGTGAGAAGGTAAGATCTATAAGATGATCCTGCTCCCATACGTAGTAACCGTCGCCGCGCTTGTTGACCTGAAGCCTGCCCGCAGCAGATGCGTTACCGAGATACTGTTCCATAAAGTTAGCAAAGTGCGGGAATACGATGCCGGCATCAGAGAGCTCGGGAGCGTACTGCTTGAGCCACTCAAGAGAGATATATCCCTCGTAGTTAAGAGATCTGAGCGCCTTCATATAATCTGCCATAGCGGGAAGGTCGCCCTCACCGACAAGTTTATAAACGACTTTACCGTTTTCTTCAACAGAGTCCTTTATATGAACGTGTTTAATAAATGCGCCGAGATTTTTAATAGTAGTCTCGGGAGATTCGCCGTTAAAACGGTAAGGATGGTTAAAGTCCCAAAGCGCGCCCACGCTGTCACTGGCGATCTGTGCAAGCACGTCTGCAAGACGCGCGGTGTTCGAATATACACCGTTAGTTTCTATAAGGAGCGTTACTCCCGCCTCCTCGGCAATGGGAGCAAGTACCTTCATAGGCTCAATTACGACAGCGTCGTTAAAATCGGTGGTAGGCTCTGCGGTAAGATCACCGAGAACACGGATGTAAGGAGCGCCGATTTCCTTTGCGAGCGCGATATATTTTTTAAGTTCTTCAATGTTCTCTTCTCTTTTATCGTCAAAGCGGAGCGCGCATCCCGAAGACAGACAGCAAATCTCAAGCTTGAGCTTTTTAAGCTGTGCCTTGGTCTTCTCAAGATTAGCTTCCGCAAAAGGGGACGCATTGACGTCAAAAATGTCGCCTCCGAGACCTCTTATTTCAATTCCGTGGAAGCCGAAATCCTTGGCAAGCGTATAAATATCAGTCCAGGCAAAGTCAGGACAGCCAAGTGTTGAAAATGAAATTTTCATTTTTGTTCTCCTTTTAAATGTTTGATTTTTCGGGAGAGAGCATAAAAAAACCGCCCCGCCCCTCTGAAAACAAGAGACGAAAGCGTAAACCCCTTCCGCGGTACCACTCTAATTGCCGCTCACGCGGCCACTTTAAGCATCGTTAAATGCCGTCCTCTGTAACGGGAAGTCCCGTCCGTGCCTATGAATACCGAAAACACGGCAATTTGAGCACGGCCGCTCTGCGGAGAGTAGGAAGAAAACCGACGCGCCGTTTCACACCAACCAACGGCTCTCTGAAGCTGTCATCATTCAATTCCGCGCCGCTTCACAGCGTTTGAATCAAAAAAACAAATTTTTATTATTTTATCACAACTCGCCCGATTTGTCAATAGTTTAAGCGAAAATATTTTCCCGTTCAGAGCGTAAAAATTTTGTGTGTTTCCCTTGAATTGTACCTTAAACTATGATAGAATTACATAAAAAAGACGGTCAGCTTTTACGGAGGTTTTATGCTCGGTACTGTATTCAATATTCAACGTTTTTCCCTGTTTGACGGACCGGGTGTGAGAACCGTGGTTTTTCTCAAGGGTTGCCCCTTACGATGTATCTGGTGCCACAATCCCGAGGGACTTGAAAAAGCGCCCCAGATAATGTACGATCCCACAAGATGTATCGGATGCGGAGAGTGCGCGGCGGTATGTTCAAAATCTCACGTTATCCGCGACGGCATGCACGGATATGACCGCTCGGTCTGCATCTCCTGCGGAGAATGTACGTCCGCCTGCCCGACCGGTACTCTTTCGGTCGCGGGAAAATCAATGTCAGTTGACGAGGTTATGGCAGAGGTCATGCGTGACGAAAGTCTATACCGTGAAAGCGGAGGCGGCATTACTTTGTCCGGCGGCGAACCGCTTTACCAAGGAGAATTTTCCGTTTCGCTGTTAAAATCGGCAAAAGAAAAAGGAATAAGCACCTGCATTGAGACCAGCGGATACGCTTCGCAGGACATCATATCCGAAGTATCAAAGTACACCGACAGCTTCTATTACGATTACAAAGCAACAGGCGACGAAGAACACCGCCGCCTTTGCGGAGTGCCGCAGACGGTGATACTTAAAAACCTTTCTCTGCTTGACTCGCTCGGCGCAAACGTTACCCTGCGCTGTCCGATAGTTCCGGGACAGAATCAGACTCCCGAACACATAGCGGGCATTGCGCGCACCGCCGCAGAGCACACGTCGGTCAAGGCGATTCACCTTGAGCCCTTCCACCGTCTCGGTAAATCCAAGGCGGAAAAGCTCGGTCAGACCGAAGCGTTTGACACCGAGGTTCCAAACCGCGATCAGCTTCTCCGCTATTGCGAAGAGATCAAAGCCGCTTGCGGAAAAGAATGTATAATAAGCTAATAACTCGTATTCAGGAGGTATTTATATAATGAAAAACTACAAAAGTACAGATGAAAAGCTCGTTTTTACCGAGCGTATACAGAAAACTTATGAGGAAGTTCTTCCGAGACTCAAGAAAAACCGCCACCGTGAAGATACACGCACAAGCCCCGTCGATACTCAGGGACTTGATCCATTTACCGAAGTATTTCTTGAGATGCCCGACGCACCTCACGTTATAGCTCACGCGACCGCTATCGTCCGCTCTTGGATGGTAACGCCCAAAATGATATTCAAAAACGAAGCAATCGTCGGAATCACCCGCCCGAACTATCCGATAAGGGAGCATTTTTCATGGGGTATTTGCAACTCCGGACATATCGTTAGAAATCACGAAGAATACGGTATCACAGAAGAAGAGGCAATAGCTATTGAAAAGCGTATGGTTCCGCTTGGCGGAGAGCACCAGGGAGACGTAGGCGATACAATATTCGGCAAAGACGGTCACAGAGCAACTTGGGACGACGGTCTTTTCAGCGCAGGCGGTTATCAGGGGCACACCGTTCCCAACTACGTTACCCTTCTCACAAACGGTCTTGACGGAATGCTCGAAAAGATAGACAAATATGCCGCTATTAATACTAAAGACGAAGAAACCGAAGCGTTTTACGAGTCTGCCCGCATAATCGTGCGCGGTATGTCCTCCTGGCTTGAATCTTACGCTGACGAAGCCCGCCGCCTTGCCGCAGAGGAGTCTGACACAGAGCAGAAAAAGTTCTACGAGCAGATCGCCGAAAACTGCGATTTCGTAGCTCACAAAAAGCCGGTAACTCTCTATCAGGCAGTTCAGCTCACCTGGGCACTCAGCCTTTGGGACTGGGTAGACTGTATAGGACGTACAGACCAGTATCTCCTTCCCTACTACGAATATTCTGTCAAAAACGGTGACGTGATTTCCGTTGAGGAATCCATATCCTCTCTTATCCTCAAGGTTTGGGAAAACGGTTCTCACAACATCACCATAGCAGGTGTTAAGCCGCAGGACGGTTCTGACGCGGCAAACGATATTACGTACCTTATTCTTCAGTCGATACGCACCCTGCACGACACTCACCCCAGAGTATCGGTTCGTATCCACAAGGACACTCCGAGCGAGCTTATGGATCTTGTCACCAAAATTTGGTCGGAGGGTATGTCCGACCCGACCGTTGTCAGCGACGAGAACGTAGTTCCCGCACTTATGAGAATCGGCGTGCCGATAGAGGACGCGCGTGATTATACTATGCTCGGCTGTCAGGAGATAGAGATTCCCGGCAAGAGCAATTTCGGCTGCGAGGACGGCGTATTTAACGTCGTACGCGTGCTTGAATATGCTATGCATGGCGGTAAATGCACCAATCTTGATCTTATAATCGGCGGCGAGAACGCGCCTAAGGTAAAATATTTCACCGAGTACGAAACCTTTGAGGAGCTTTACGACGCATTTGCAAGACTGCTTGCATACTACACAGAGCATTTCATCACCCTTTGTAACAAAGGTCAGGAAATGCGCGGCGCAAACTTTGCAAAGCTGGTCAAAGGCGTATTCACCGACGGATGCCTTGAAAGAGGTATTCCTCACGACTGCGGAGGCCCTCTTTACAACTTCGGCGTTGTTGAAACTGCTGGTATCGCCGCTACGTCAGACTCCCTCGTAGCTATCAAGAAGCTCGTATTTGACGAGAAGAAAATATCCAAAGAAACCCTTATGGCAGCGCTTGACGCAAACTTCGAGGGATACGAAAAAGAACGCCAGATGCTTCTCAATATGGCTCCCAAGTTCGGTAACGATAACGACGAAGCTGACGAAATGGCAGTTAGGGTTCTCAATCAGTTCTGGGATGAAATTGCGAAGTATAAATCCGTCCGCGGCGACGTATTTACCGGCGCATGTTCCCTTCTTGAGGGCGGCATAGGTTACGGTCATTCAACCGGCGCGCTTCCCGACGGCAGATTCAAGGGTGAGCCGCTCGGCAATACAATGGGGCCCCGTCCCGGCGCTGATAAGAGCGGCGTTACCGCGCTTCTCAAATCGGTAGCTAAGCTTCCGCTTGAAAAGGGTGTCGGCGGTACTACTCTTAACGTGGTACTCACACAAAAGCTCCTTTCCACTCCCGAGCTTCGCGAAAGCATAGGAGCTACGATGAAAGACTATCTTATGACCGGCGGACAGATGGCGCAGATCACCACCGCTAATCTCGAAGATCTTATAGACGCGCAGGCTCACCCCGAGCGCCACGGTAACCTTATAGTCAGAATCGGCGGATTCAGCATTCAGTTCGTTCAGCTCGGTAAAACCGCGCAGAACGAAATAATCAGCCGTTACAGCGCATAAAAAAACAGGAGATCATAATGACAAACTACAAGCTCACCGAACAAAAGCTCGTCTTTTCCGACAGAATAGAAAAAACGTACAAAGAAGTCCTTCCCCGCCTTTTCCCTAACCGTGCGCGCGAAAGCACTCTCGTAAGTCCCGCGCCGAGAGGCGACCGCGACCCGTTCCGCGAAGCGTTTGAAGCAAATCCCGACGCGCCCTACGTTATCGCGTACGCAAACGGAATCGTTAATTCTTGGATGATCACACCTAAAATGATCTTCAAAAACGAGGCGATAGTCGGTATCACCCGTCCCGCATATCCTTGCTACGAGCATTTTTCATGGGGTATTCAAGGTGCGTACCAGTACAGAGATAATCCCGAAAAATTCAGTATGACACGCGAAGAAGGTCAGAAAATGTACGACCGCATGCTTCCGCTCGATCAGCTCCATTTTGACGACGCAGCAAACGAACTTTACGGTAAGGATTTCTTCTGGCACGTCGTAATGGACGGCGTATACAGCGCAGGCGGTTTTCAGGGACATACAGTACCAAACTACTTTACCCTGCTCGAAAAGGGTCTTGACGGAATGCTCGAGAAGATCGACAAGTACGCCGCTATCAATGCAAAAGATAAAGAAACCGAAGATTTTTACGAGGCCAACCGCATAATCGTGCGCGGTATGTCATCCTGGCTTGAAGCGTACGCAGACGAGGCTCGCCGCCTTGCCGCCGAGGAGTCGGACTCGGAACAGAAAAAGTTCTACGAACAGATCGCAGACAACTGCACCTTCGTTGCTCACAAAAAGCCGGAGACCCTCTATCAGGCAGTTCAGCTCACTTGGACGCTCAGCCTTTGGGACTGGGTAGACTGCATTGGACGCACCGATCAGTATCTCTATCCCTTCTACCAAAAAGCAGTAAAGGACGGTGACGTCATTTCTCCCGAGGATTCCATCGTTTCGCTTATCCTCAAGGTTTGGGAGAACGGCTCTCACAATATAACTATCGCGGGTGTAAAGCCGGAGAACGGATCTGACGCTTCAAACGAGCTTACATATCTCATCCTTCAAACCATACGCACCCTTCACGATACGCATCCCCGCGTGTCCGTCCGTATACACAAAGACACTCCGAGCGAGCTGATGAATCTGGTAACGCAGATCTGGTCGGAGGGTATGTCCGACCCGACGGTCGTAAGTGATGAAAACGTCATTCCCGGTCTTATGAAGATCGGCGTGCCGATAGAAGACGCTCGTTCTTACTCTATGCTCGGATGTCAGGAGATAGAGATTCCCGGCAAGAGCAATTTCGGCTGTGAGGACGGTGTGTTCAATCTCACACGTCTGCTTGAGTACGCTCTTCACGCCGGAAAATGTACAAACTACGACTTCGTTATGCCCGAGCCTGCTATTCCGAATTTCGTTGATTTTGAGACTTTTGAGGACTTCTATTCCGCATTTGAGTCTCTCGTCAAATATCACACAAAGAGATTTACCTATCTCTGCGACAGAGGTCAGGAGATCCGCGGCGCAAACCACGCAAAGCTGGTCAAAGGAGTATTCACCGACGGCTGTCTTGAAAAAGGCAAACCTCACGACGCGGGAGGTCCGATTTACAACTACGGCGTAGTTGAAACCGCGGGACTCGCGGCAGTTGCAGACTCGCTTACCGCTATCAAAAAGCTGGTATTCGACGAGAAGAAGATTTCTAAGGAAACTCTTATCGCCGCGCTTGATGCAAACTTCGAAGGTTACGAAAAAGAGCGCCAGATGCTCCTTAATATGGCTCCCAAGTTCGGTAACGACAACGACGAGGCAGACGCTATGGCAGTCCGCGTTCTCGATATGTTCTGGAGTGAGATCTCTAAATACAAGTCTGTTCGCGGCGACGTTTACACCGGCGCTTGTTCACTGCTTGAGGGTGGTATTTTCTTCGGAAGTAAAACAGGCGCGCTTCCCGACGGCAGATTCAAAGGCGAGCCTCTCGGAAACACCATCGGCCCCCGTCCCGGAGCTGATAAGAGCGGCGTTACCGCTATGCTCCGCTCGGTTGCAAAACTTCCGCTTGACAAAGGTGTCGGCGGTACCACTCTTAACGTGGTACTAACTCAAAAGTTACTTTCCACTCCCGAGCTTCGCGAGAATATAGGAGCTACTATGAAAGACTATCTTTCCACCGGCGGACAGATGGCTCAAATCACCACCGCTAATCTCGAAGACCTTATAGACGCGCAGGCTCACCCCGAGCGCCACGGTAACCTTATAGTCAGAATCGGCGGATTCAGTATTCAGTTCGTTCAACTCGCTAAGTATGCACAGGACGAAATAATCAGCCGTTACAGTGCGTAAATAAATTAAGATCCGTTATTCCACCGGAATAACGGATCTTCTTTTTTAACGTTAATATTGTGTAAGTAAATCAAAAACCGCCTCAAGATTATCTTCCGAATATTCGATCTCCGAGGAGAAAAGGCGGGCGATTTCAACTTGATCGTCAAAATCGAATTTTCCGAGCTCCGTCCACGTCACCGAACCTACCCAAAAGATTATCTTATACGCAAGTGCCGCAAACGCGGCACGCACGGCGGCATCTTCCCTGTCGTATGCTTTGGCAAAATGGCGGTAGATAAAATAGACAAGCAGCTGTTCGTACTCGGTCTGCCGTTCTGCCATGTGTGCGGAAAATCCGTCGGTGTCAGCGTTTTTAGCACCAAGCTTCAACTTGTTTAAAATGTCAGTCCAACTTTCGTCAAGTCGTTCAAGCGCAAGGAGCTCTTCAGCCCACTCTTCAACACTCAAAAAAGGCAATTCGGCAGAGCAAAGCTCGAGCATTCTGTCTATCCGATACGGGATAGAATGATTTCTGTCCTGAAGAATTGAAATCACCTCATCGCGAAGCTGTATGATCTCGTCCTCACACTCAAGGTCACCGTCGGCGCAAAGTACCGTCGGTGTTTTTTTACCGAGAATAAGCTCCGCCGCCGCTTCACAGCAAAGTCCCAGTCCCGTTTCCACGCGCCCGGGAAGTTCACAGCGGAAGCGCGGGTGATCGGTGCATATTCCGCATATATGCTCCTCGCCTAAAGTCAGAATTATCTCGCAAAGATTGCATTCGTTGAGAAACGGACAGCGCTCGCCATCTGTCAAAATGAAATGCGGAGTATCCTCATTTGATATGCACCGTCTGAGTTTATATCCTATCTCACCCGGGACAAAGCGGTAAAACTCCGCAGTCTCGGGATCAATGTCGATCTCCCAGCCGATACAACAGCTATGACGGCACGCGCCGGCAATACACTTAAAGTCCTTATAGTAGTCGGGATAAACGTACAACACTTACTTTATCTTTCTGCACTCAAGATAGAATCGCTTATCCTTTGCCTCACCCATTGAGAAGGTCTTTCTCGGGAGCGCGCCCTCGCAGATTACAGACGCAAAAAGCTCGTCTTTTCTCATACCGTCAAACAGGAATCCGATCGCGTTTTCCGCAGATGCAAGCTCGCGGGTGGAATCCACGCCGTGGATATAATCCACCGTAACACCGGGATGAGAGGAAATATAGTCGTCTATAAAGAGCTGAAGGCTGCCGACGGTAAGACGGTGAGGCGCGCGTGCAAACGTCAGTTTTTCTTCGCCTGCGCTCCATACGCAATTTATGCTCTGTTCTATTTCAACACTGTCTTTGCTCTTTTCTGCGGCAAAAATATAGTCTTTGAGAGCGTTTCTCGCGTCATCAACGTCAACACCGAACATTACGCGGTAGATAGGCTCAAACTCGAGCGCGGTATCGTGAAGATTTACTATCTCGCAAAGCGCGTATCTCGCGGGATGCTCAAGCGCGGCGTCACCGAGTTTTTCTTTGATCTCAAGGTAAGACGCCTTGGCCGTTGCAAGAGAATGGTTACCGTCACCAACCGCAAATGCGAGAGGGCTGTAGCCTTTAAGGTTATATTTTTCCGAAAAGCTATCAGTATCAGCAAATTTATGCAGTGCACTTTCAACGTGAGCCATTCCCTCTCCGTCAATAAAGCTACCTTTTATATGACCGCTTCCGAGCATAAGCTCGAAATCGTATGCAACGTCGTATTTATCATGATCGGCAATCAGTTTGGAGAAAACGGTATTTTCGGGATCGTCGATAAGGATCATTACGTGAGGAAGCTCAAGCTCCGCGTCGCGTCTTACCGCAACTCTCGGTGGTATTCTTTCAAGCACAGTCCCCTCTGTCGCGCGGACCTCAGAGGTCGAGCCCTTGTTATAGTCATAACACTCAAGATCTATTTTTCCGATGATTCCGCGGCGAAGCTTTCCGTCAGACTGCACTCTTTCAACGTAGATCATAGACTCGGGATATACCTCGGTGTTCTCCGCATATATCTTTTTCATATCCGAGTTGATCTTTTCGGCACGCACGGCGGCGTTATCCGAAAGGTATATTTCGGGAAGGATCATTTTCAAGGTAGACGGCGCGTATCCGACTACTTTTTCTACCTCGTTCCAGTATTTCGGCTCGGAGGTAAACTGATCGCAGGCAATGACCGCCCACTTCTGCCACGCATCTTTATCGGATGCCTCTATTTTAGGCAGTATTATATCTGCGCGTGAAAAAATGTTTTTCATAAAATCGGTCTCCATACGGTAATTTTGTTATTATTTTTAATTAGTTTAGTCACTATATACAATATCATACACTACTATTTGTCATAAAGCAAGATTTAATTTCGAATATAATCTTTTTTTTACATTTTTGTCACTTGAAGTGGCTTTTTTTATGTTATATAATATTAAGTGTAGTATATTTTGAAAGGATGATGTGTTATGGGACCCGGTTTCGGTCCGCCTCCCGGAAGATGGGGAGTTGATGAGTCACTCAAAAAGAAGCCTCCGAAAAAGCTATCGGAGTGGCCAAAGTACTTAAAGGAACTTATCGGAGGATTTTTCTTCCGCCTGTTTTACGTTTTCGGACTCGTGTGGGAAGCACGACCGTGGATACTTTTCGTTATGCTTTTCATGTCGGTATTCAACGGTATCAGTCCGATAATTTCCGCGCTGATCTCCGCTAACCTTATAAACGCTCTCGTCGGAGGTATCACGGGCGAGACTGCAAGCTTTAACACCGTTGCAGGACTACTCGCGCTTCAGTTCGGGTATATGATATTCACGCGGATTATTAACAGCCTTGACGGAATAGTAACGAGAATCTCAAACGAGGTCGTCGTAAATCACATAAAGCTGAAGATAATAAACAAGGCGAAAACCCTTGATATGCGTAACTTCGACATTCCCGAATTCTACGCGAAGCTGGAAAATGCTAACAGAGAGGCCGGTCACCGCCCTCTGCAAATACTCAGCTCTACCTTTGGTATAGTCAGTACGATAATCAGCGTAGTCAGCTTTATCGCTATCCTTGTCGTAATAAGTCCGTGGGCACCTGTGATCATTACCCTGCTCGCAATTCCCAGCGCGGTCATCAACTTTATTTACAGAAAAAAGAACGTAGCGTATATGCGCCACCGCTCAAAAGAGCGCAGACAGATGGAGTATTACTCAAACGTTCTCGTAAACAAAGATATGGTCAAGGAGATCAGAATTTTCAATCTTTCAGATTTCTTTGTAGACCGTTTCAAGGATGCGTTTAATAGATATTTCACCGGTCTGAAAAAGCTGATAATGTCGGAAAATGCATGGCATATCGGTCTCACCGTGCTTTCCGCGGTGGTAAACTGTATACTGTTTCTTTATATCGCGCAAAAGGTGTTTTACGGTGAGCTTGACGTCGGTGACTATTCGCTTTACACCGGCGCGCTCAATTCAATATCGAGTGGTGTTTCATCCTTTATATCCACCACCGCAACGATATACGAGGGCTCGTTGTTTATCGAAAATCTCATCACCTTTATGAAGGAAAAAACAACGATAGTCCCCTCTATTCCCGAGCCCGCAAAGCCCGAACGCGGTACGAGCCACACGATAGAGTTCAGAGGTGTAAATTTCCGTTATCCCGGTACCGAGAGATTCGTTATCAAGAATATGAACTTTGTTCTCCGTCCAGGCGAGACCTGCGTGCTCGTAGGACTTAACGGTGCGGGAAAAACCACGCTTATTAAGCTTCTAACCCGTCTTTACGACCCGACCGACGGAGACATTCTGCTCGACGGCAGAAATATCAAGGAATACGACGTTACCGAGCTTTACGATATTTTCGGAATCATATTCCAGGATTTCGGAAAATACGCGTTCAGCGTAAGTGAGAATATCGCGTTCGGCCAGCTTTCAAAGGGTATCGTTGACGAGGACATCAAGTCAGCGGCGGCACAGAGTGACGCAACCGACTTTATTGACAAGCTCCCCGACAAGTACGACACTCCGCTTATGCGAATGTTTGAGGAAAACGGAATCGAGCTGTCAGGCGGTCAATGGCAGAAACTTGCCATCGCGCGCGCGTTTTACGGTGAGTCGGATATTTTGATCCTTGACGAACCCACCGCATCTCTCGACCCGATGGCGGAGCAGGAGATTTTCAATCAGTTTGATAATCTCAGAAAAGATAAGACCACGATATTCGTTTCGCACAGACTTTCAAGCGCGACCACCGCGTCAAAGATACTCGTTCTTGAAAACGGCGAGCTGGTCGAGCAAGGAACTCACGCCGAGCTCATGGCGGCAGGCGGAAAATATTACACCCTGTTCTCAACTCAGGCAAAAAGATATATTGAGAACTCGCAAAAGGAAGAAGAACCCGAGCCTCCGTTCGGCAACTTCCCGCCTAAGGGAATGCATCCCATTCGCGGCGGGGCAGCCGAGGGATCGCCGCCTCACGGCAGACCTCCGCGCGATCGGGAATAAAACAAATACAAAAGGTGCACTTTTTCGTGCACCTTTTTGTTATTGCTTATTCTTTATAACTCATATCCGGAACGTAACCGCGTTTAAGTTTGATCTTAAATACGATGTAAACCGTCACGCCGACGATAATGACAGCGCCGATCATTACGACCGCAAGAATCTGCGACACCTGACCGAAATTAAGTCCCCACGAGGATTTTCTGCCGGTGATAACGTATTCTATCTGCTCCACCTGCTCCATCGCAGGATATTCGCTTTTGAGCTCGTCGGGGATGATAACGTTCTCGGGAGCACCCGGAGCCAATCCGCGGTCAACGACGTTTATACCTATAAGGTACTCATTGCCTTTGAAAACACTGCCAAGATAGAAGTGAGCTATGCCCTCGCCGTCAATAACCGTTGCCTGCATGCGGGTATACCCTTCTTTCTCGGGAGAGAAAAACACAGCGGTCTGGCGTGCCTGATCTTTACCGATAGGAAGATGTACTTCCACCTTAAAGTTAAGATCCGAATCAAAAACAAGCATATAGCCGCTAAGCCCAAGAACCTCTGCCTGTTCTTCGTTCAAATCGGATATTTTCGTAAGCTTATAGGAAAGATCGTAACTGTCATTGAGATTTTTCTCAACGAGATCAGTACCTTTGAACTGCCAAACAGCGCCCTGACTCGTGTGCAAGGAGACCTCGGCGTCCTTATTTGTAAATACGTTGAGCTCTTTACTTGTAATATCGGCATCACCTTTAAGGTAGATATCAATATTCATAGTCTCTTTTTTGGCAGCGTATTCACGCTCCTGCATAGCATCAACCATTTTGTCTTTGAACTCGTTCCAACCGTCGGAGTTTTCTATGGTAGCGTTTATTTTTATTTCGGCAGTCTGGGAGCCGTTACCCTTCGTGTGGGTAAGTTCTGTATGTATAGCGCTGTTTTCCGTCTCTTTGTATCCGGTGCTTACCGATACGGAATTACCGTTTTCATCTGTTTCGGTTCTTTCGTATTCAATTTCAGTGCCGGACGAAACGTCGGAATTGGGTTTAAAATCGGTAACGGTATACGGAAGCCTTTCTTTCACGCCGTCGCCGGAGTTACCGACCGAAACCGAACCAAGAGCGGGACAGTCGTGAAATGCGGAAACTCCGACGCCAGAAACGGAGGAAGAAAGCGATACCGACGTAAGCTTGTTACATCCGTAGAAGGTCCAGTAAGGAAGCTCGGAAATATTCGCAAGCACCACGGCGCTCTCAAGTGAGTAGCAGTAGGTGAACACCGACGGCTCAAGAAGCGTGACCGATGCGGGAATAGTTATAGCAACCAAGCTCTCGCAACGGAAGAACGCTTCGGCGCGGATAGTGGTCACGCTTGACGGTATGCGGACGGAAGCAAGAGAGGTACAAAGCTCAAACGCGCTTTCCCCTATTTCTTTTACTCCGTAGCAAATATCCGCCATTTCAAGCGAGGAGCAGCCGTAAAACGCCCAGCCGCCTATTTTTTCGACCGAGCCGGCAACAGATACCGCGCCTATCTTTTCAAGGCAGAAGAAGGCAAAGTCACCAACGTGGGTAACCCCGTCCTCTATTTTTACCGAGAGGATAGCATCGGCATAGTCTGCCCAAGGAGCGGGCGAAAACTCACCGTAGTCGTCCATCGCGCCTGAGCCGGAGACGGTAAGTACACCGCCGTCAAGCGACCAGGAAACCCCTTCCCCGCACTCACCGCTTGCTTCTGCTGCTTGTGCCGAGATTGGCACAAGTGAGAGGATAACAAGCAACATAAGGAGGATAGCCATGATCCGACTTGTATTATATTTAATTTTTAAGTTTCGCATAGTAGCCTCCTAAAATTTTTATTATTCTTTTTAGCGTAATTCCCACATTATCAATAAATAAGCTTCAAATGCTTACCGCTTCGGTTTTTCTCTTAAGCGAGGAAGCGCCCGACACACATATACAATAATAAAAAGCAAATCTAAAACCGACAATAATATGCAAATGCTATTTATGATATAATTTCCTTTTCCCAAATAAACGAAAATTGCAACTAAATCAGCACAAAACTTCGATACAAATGCAAATAAAGCTATAGGTCTGAATGGATATTCTGCTTTAAATATATAAGCGAACCAAACCAATACACCAATAAAAGTATTGAAATAGGATAGAAAAAACATTTGATTCATATATGCTATCGCAATAAATATAAAACAAGTTAAAATTATTATTGACACAATATATAATAATCTTTGTTTATGTTTTATGTATCCTTGTCTTATAATCACAGCAATGATTGTAATTTCTATAAATGCCCAATATAAATAAGCAATAACCGCATAATTCAATTTCGCTCCTGCAAATAAAAAATATATGCAAACAGAAAATTCAAATGGTGCTATGATTGCTTGTGTTATAGGAGAAATTAAGGGAAACTTATATAAAATAGTTCCAATAAGAACCAATGTATAAGTTAAAATCCAGAATACACACATTATTGTATCTAAGAAGCTTGTTATCGTATTCATAATAATTGACAATTAATTTTTAAGCATTCTCAATTTTTGTTTTCTTTTCAATATGAGAAGTATAAAAATACCAACAGCAATAGACAGTAAACTCCACAAAGAACCATTCGCAAGCCCCAAAAATACCGGCGTGGTCTCTCGCAATAAATTAAGAACAAATCTACTACAACCATATATTATCATATACCACCAATAAATACTACCTTTTTTATTTGGCTTGTGAGATAAATACAATAATATAAAAGCGATAACGAGGGCATTGAACAGTTCGACTATTTGGCTCGGGAACCGTACTGCAACTCCTTCTGCGGTAGTAAATAATATTCTGCCGTCGCAACACCCGCATACTGCACATTGAATTTTCATAATACACAGCATAACACATTCAGCAGGTGCACAAAGATCCATTAATATGGTATACGGAATATGAACAATAAGCGATACTATAACAAATATTATTGGCACAAAAAACACCGCACCAAAGAATGATATTCCGCCAACTATACCCGTTTCTATAAAATACATCAAATATGTACCTACTGTACCGATTATGGTAAGAAGAACAGATATAACTATGCTCTTCCATAATTTAAGTCCATACCATTTCATCTGCATCAAGATCGGGATTGTCATTAATACAGTTCCAATAGCAAGGAACAAGATTAAGCGTAGGGAAATCATTTATTTTCTCCTTTTATAACACAAACAATTATTGAACATCATTCTACAAGTGTCCACTCGGTAACTATATCAGCCTTATCAGTCACTACAACATTACCATTTTTATACTTCTGTTCTTTGCTAACGTCTTTATACATATACTGAACAACAGTACTTCCGCTAAGTTCACTTTGTTCTTTAATAACAGTATTCAATGTTATATTTGCTATAGATGTTGTTGTAGAAGAGATACTGACCGAAGCGCCTGATGTAACTGAAAACTCACCAACCTTCCAATTTACTGCCGTGTATGTATCTGTGTAAATTGTTCTTGTTCCACTCACCGTACCTATTCTTTCATATTTTTGATAAATATCGTAATAAGTAACATTATCATATCCGCAACCATTCAACTCTTGTTTGGTATATTCATAATTTATATATTCTCCTTTTGCGGTTCCGTTCTCATTGCCACTATAGTCCGCCTCGCTATATGAATCTACCGTTCTATTTACCGACTTTGTAATGTTAGGTAACGATACATTAAACTGTCTACCATCAGGGCTGATTACGTATGCAGGACTTGTGCCACCCGTGCTAACAGTAAACGCATTTCCTTTACTATCAGTAGCGCTTATAGTATTCGGCATATCAACATTAGTCGTATCAACATCCAGGGTAAGGTAAAGAGGACTATGTTGCTGATTAATAATAACATCATGCGCCAAATTAACCGTATATGTTACATTATCATACACCATTTTTATACTGTCTACGGTTTGATGCAAAGCACTCTCGGCCCAACCATAGGTAACTATTGCCCATCCTGTTCCAGCAGCTCCAATTTGCTGTGTGGATTCTTCCCCTTCTTTTATGAATGTATATTCTCGATCATATTCAGTAGAATTATCTTGCCTTTTCTCACCGTTCATTACTACGAATGACGCAGAATTTGCTTTACCAAAATTTGATATTTTAGTTGTTATGTTTGGACAAGAATATTCAGTATTTGATTTTGCGCTTATATATACATTTGCGTAATAATCTTCAAAGTAGTTCTGAACTCCCGATAATTCATTCCAAGCATATGTATAATCGCCAAGATTAACAGAGAATGTTGGGTTAGAAATAGAATCTTTTGTTGCATCAGTAACAGCAGTAATCTTCACATCAGGCAAAGTCCAAGTTACTCTAATATCATTAGCCGTAAACGTGTTACCACCCTGTACTTCAAAGCGAGAAAGATCGTACGTATCGTCACCTATCTTTATTTCAAACGTACATTTATACGTTCCATGAAGCTGGAAGTTCATTACTTCCGGCATTGCAAACGTCTTTCCGTCATTGCTCTTGGTTGCAGAGAATTCTGTATTAGGTAACGTCGTTCCGCTCGGCACTGTAAATACACCGTTAGTAGAAGAATCCCACTTGTAAGTAAGGTTAACTTCGGCACCTTCTATAGCATTATTAAAGTAGTCAGTTATGGTAATTGTCATATTTTCAACCTTATGATCTACCATAAAAGCACCGTAATAATTGGGTGAAAGAATACCATCCAGAAGTGTACCGGGCTGATTTTCTACGCTAAACTTAACGGTAGTAAAGAAATCTGTAGTAAGATTTCCTTCATCATTTTCAAGGAACTCACCAAGATCAAGCCAACCGGTAGCGCCATCAGTCTCGGTGTCGCCATCGTAATAGGTACCGTTATAGAATACGTTAGCAACCTTCATGCCTTTAATAGTCCACTTACCGTCGTGCGGCAAACCGCTTGACCCTACTCCACCATTTTCGTTTAATATAACAGGTACGAATTTGGTTATTCCCGTAGCCTCATCTGTTCCGATGGACGAGCCGTTAAAGGTATAAACTTTATCGCCCTCGTCCTCGTTCTTAATCTCGAAAAGAACAGAAGCAGATTCTGCGTTCTTAAGTGCTACCGCCATTTCTCTGTAAGTAGCACCAATATCGGTAACACTACCCGGATTAATATCTACCCCGTTAATCTTAGCACCTACGTACTCCATAGGAACAGGCGAAATAGCGGTCAATTTAGGTGCCGCAGTTGCGGAATAGATGATACTCTTATTCTCACCGGTACCTATCTCAAGATTCTGGAAAGAATATGCGCCGGGTCTATTAAGGGTAAATTCGCCCTCATATCTTTCGGAATATGCGTTCCAGGTCATATTACTGTCAAGACGGTTGACCACAGACGCACCGATACCATAGTGAAGTACAACGTCAGACAGGTTTGTCATAAGATTGCCCTTATCGTCAGTTATAGTACAGGAAACGTCCATAAACAGCGGCTCTGAAGCGTCGTATGTAATAGTATAGCCGGTAGAGGTAGCAGTCATAGGGAATTTGCCTTCCTTACCGTATTCCGCGTCGTACAGTGCCTGCTTTTCGTCGGCATACTTTTCATTTATCGCGGTTATTGCCGCCGCTATTTCTTCCTCGGTTGCATTGGGGTTTGCCGTTTTATACTCTGCTGTCTCGGCAGCTATTTTATTTTCAATGAGCTCGAGGGATTCCGCGTATGCCTCGGTCATGGGCAGACTGAGGAAGACCTGTGTTTTAAGACCAAGGAACAGCTCGAGTGACTTATGCATATCGGCATCAAGCGGAACGTACGAACCGTCGATAATAACGTAGGTCATAGTATACTTACCCGAAGTGGTAAAGTTAGTTGTAGCAACCCAGCCGTTATTGGTCTGCACGTAATCAACGGTTACGTTCTGACCGCCGTCATGCGCAAACACGCCCTGTACCTTAGACGCAGTCATACCCGTACTGGTCTTGAGGGTAAGGGTAGATGCAAGCTGATAGTAAGAATCCGCCGTCATTACCTTTTTACTTGACGCACCGTCCCAACCGTTACAGGTCAAACTTTCAACGGTAAGTCCGGGGATTTCAACGGTGATAACGTTGGACTCTTCAAGCGGATAGTCAACGCCGTTTATTCTTATATTTCTGAGTTTGAAGTTACCGGGGCCGTTAAATGTAACGTCTGCCGTCCAGGTACTTCCCTCTCCTTTGACAAACTCGAACTCCGGCTGGTTAGCACCCTGTGTTGCGGAGATATAAGAAACGAACTGACCTTTAATATTATTCGCTTCCATACCGTTGAGCGTAAGGGTGAGTTTAACCTTGGGCTTATTGTTGGGGTCAAAGCTGTCAAATTTTGTTTTATCAGCAGAAAGTATAATGCTGTAAAAGTCTGATACTATCGGGTCGTCAACAGAAGTAATATCCTCTGTAGTACCAAACTGGATATTAAGCTGACCTTTTATAGAGCCCGCAGAAAGCACGCTACTATTATCAATAACAGAACCGTCTATATACACGATAGCGGTTATTCTGGTAGCTTCATTCTGTGTGAGCTGGGTGATGAAATATGCGTTTTCTACGATGTCGTTACCTTCTTCATCCGTTCCGGTAACGATAGATTTAGCACGCAACTGAAGCGGAACGAGAACGCGTCCCATATCCTCAAACGCCATTGAGGTATCCATGTCTGCCTGTGCAAGCAGGGTTCCTTCTTCATCAACGAATGCGACACGCATAGCAGAAAGAACCTGTAGTGCCTGTGCCTGATCTTCAGGAGTTTCGGGATAGAAAATATAACAGCTGCCAGAACCCTGCGAAGTACTTTCACCAAGCACGGGGAGACCGGGGTTATCTTCTTCCCAAATACGGTTGACACCTGAATATCCGGTGACTACGGTTTCGGTCAAGGTGTTTCCATTGTCGTCTTTTACCGGATTGCCGCTTGCGTCTGTTACCGTTCTTATCTCCGTATCGACTTTTCCGGCAAGACCAAGTAAAGAGTTAGCCGCGTTGGTACGAAGCCAGAAGTCAATAACCATTCCATAGGTATCTGCAGCAACCGCATCGGTAGCGGCAAGGCCGCCTTGTTCAGCTTTGGCTTTAGCATTATTGCTAGATTCAATTATAGGGTAATTGGTATATTTGGTATTAGTAGGATCTGCTACTACGGTTTTTACACTGGTTCTAATCTCAGTAAGCTCTACTTCTTGTCCCATAGCTTTTACCTTAACGCCGGAAACAGAAATTTCCCCACCATAAAACCAGTCCATATTCCAAACGAGGCCGCTATTAAGTTCACATATTTTATTTTGAGCAAATACCAATGACATAAGATCACTTGCACCCAAAGCGCTTGCTTTTGTACCATTAATAGTTGCAGAATTTATATCCGCCATTACGTTTATGTATCCACGCATAAGCTCCCAACCAATGGATGTGTTTTTGGTCCACGGATCGTAAACATTGGTATAATAACGGCTATATAAACCATCGGCATAAGCTTTAGCTTCAGTACCGTTAAAGGTGACGTGATCCGCCATATATGCGTCAAG
The DNA here is from genome assembly GCA_964525525.1 of uncultured Lachnospiraceae bacterium. Classification (GTDB taxonomy): domain Bacteria; phylum Bacillota; class Clostridia; order Oscillospirales; family CAG-272; genus RGIG2161. The sequence continues at coordinate 20,157 of CAZGHD010000002.1, forward strand.
TCCTTCAAGGGTGACGCTCTCTGACGCTAAAGTTGATTTTATAGTTCCGTTATGGAGGTCTTCCATAGTAAATGCCGTGTACGTTTTATTATTTTGATTACAGTATAGAAAATGATATACGTTTGCATTAGCAACGAGAGATTCTCCGGTTTTATAGAGACAATCTTTGTATGCCGTCATCATTTCGTACACTATTTTAACGTATGATGAGCAATCCTGATCGGTATCATCAATACGATACTGAAGATATACGCCAGCGAGACCGGTGATACTGTTCATATACTCTTTATTGCCCCAAAGAGTTTTAAACGCGTTGTCTGCCGCAGAATACTTCTCTTTTACCGCAGTATTAAGGCTAAGCAAAGCAGCATCGCCTGTTACAGAACTATAAGTAACAGAAGAAATTGCGCGTACGCCATATTCAGTGCCATCTTCGGGCACGAAAAAGGCTTCTGCTCCATCTTTGGTACCATAGTTAGTATATGCAAAGTCTGAAATAATTCCGGAAATACGACCGTCTGCGTTATATTTAACGGAATACAGAGGCTCTTTGAGAAGTGAGCCGGAGTTAAGAGTTGCCGGACGCAGGACTATTTTATCAAGACCATAGCTTGCATGAGACAAGTTAACAAGGTTACCCCACTTGAGGTTAGTTTGTGTTATATCTCCGCTACCGTCGGTAGTCGATGTGGGATCCGGTTCAAGACCATCCTTATCAGACAACGCGATCTCGAGGTTACCGTTGGTTGCTATGGTGGTAGCAAGGCCGTTGACCTCCGGTGCGCGCGACAAAGTAATCCACGCGAAGGATGCGGACACCATCATGGATATTGATATTACAAACAGCAGCGCTACTGCCATCACGCGTTCTTTCATGTGCGGCAGAGCTTTTTTATACGCTTGTATCCTTCTTTGTGTTTCAGTCATTTAAGTGCCTCCTGTTTTCAGTACAGTGCTGTGATTTATGCTAAAATCAATAGTAGATAAACAACGGGATCTCTATACGGCGGAGTTCGACGCCGTTATGATCGCGGAGAAGGGTTATTCGGTAACTTCCCGCGGCGGCGCTTTGTGCCGCGTTCGAGATAGTGAGAGTTTCTGAATTTTCATCAGCTGCGACTGTGATCTCTATACCAAACGAATCGTCAGCCGTCACTCGCTCGGTAACGCCGTCCTTTATAACGAGTCGCTCGACTATTATCTCCATTTTTTCATCCGATCCGGTTATCGGAAGAGAAAGCGAACCGGATTTCGCTATTATCATTTTCGCCGCATTGAAATCGGCGGTAAGCGCTTTTCTCGTCGGAGAGGTCGCCACGCTTCCCTCCTCGATTTTGCGGTTTCCGATATATGCGGATGCAGAAATGATTATTCCCGTATTCTCGGTATCGGGGATTTGCACGGTGATAAGCTCAACCTGTGAAAAATCAAGCGTAAGCCGGATTTTTTCTCCGGGCTGCACCGAATGCTTCAAGGTAACGTCACCTGCAAGGGTAACGAACTCATCACTGTTTATACTGTATTTAGTCCCCTTGGGAAACGCACCGCCGTTGAATCTGAACTCCATGGTCTCAGAATCAAGAGGCGCGGTAAGATCAAGGGTAAGATATTCCTCTTTTGCAAAGGTCTCAGGACAGGATTCCACGTCGAACAAGGAATCCACAGTTTCTTCGTAAATCTCGCTCGAAAAACTATCCGTAGCAAACTCCACACCGCAGTTATACGCTTTTACATCAAGACTAATGTCTGTAATATCGGTCATATCAGCACGGGTAAAATCAAAGGTAACCGTCAGCCTCTCTTCAGAAAAGACAGGCACGGAAATTATAGCTTCATCGCCGAGCGTAACCGGTTCATTACTGTCTACGAAGTAACTTGTTCCTACCGGGAACTTACCGCCACCGTAAAACAGCTCCAGCGTATCAGCACCTTTGGGAGCGGTGATATAGATCACCGTTTCCTTGTTGCTTGCTACTTTTTCCGGAATATTATCCGCGTCAAAAATTTCGGTTTCTTTGAGTTCATATCCCGGAGAGAGTTCAAGAGTGTCAACGTAAGTAATTCCGGCATTTTCTGCTTTTGCCGTGATGTAAATCTTTTCAGGAGCCTTCATATTCGTCCCTGAAAAGTCGATGAAGATTTCTTCGGGATAACTATCAAAAACAGGAACGTATATATAGTCATCAATCAGATAATAATTATTTTCATCTATACAGTAACTCGCTCCTTCCGGGAACGAGCCGCCGTTGTACGTGATATACACGTGCTGTGCTCCGTTTGCGGCGCTTACGTTTATTTTAGCAAATTCGGTCCAAATAAACGAAGTATTCTCAGCAGAAAGTATGTCTGCCTCTATGCCTTCAAGTTCAGCAGGAGAATCTTCCGCCGTATCGGACACGTCTACCAAAACAGGTTCGGTATTATTAGGAATCAGTTTTATTTTTATGTCTGCCCACATTATCGGAGGGGCGTCTGCATTTATAATATTCCCCTCGGAGTCTTCCTTGGGTGTTTCTTTCCAGTTTATTCGAACGGTAACCGTGGTTTCTTCGGTAATTTCAAGCGCAGATGCGTTCGGAGTTAACGTCAATTTTGCTATGTAACCGATATCGGTAACCGTTATTTCAGCGGTATCAAGTTCAGCTTTAATAAGCCCTGAGTCTGAAACGCACTCCAATACACCGCTTACTTCGCCTGCGTCAAGAGAGAAGGAAATATCCTTGGTTCTGTAGGACAGAGAATTCATAACCCAGTCTTCAAGCACTATGGTATGACCGTTTCTGTCAAGATAGTTACTGGTGAGTCCTACCGCGTCCTCGGTAGATATCTGAACGTCCTTGGGACGCAGAACAACAACGAAAGTCGCTTTTAGCTCAGGCAGCTCGTCGTCGTCCGGAATCCATTTTACGTCAACGTACACAGTGATCTCTTCCTGCAAGGACAACGCCGGATAGCCGAGCTTAAGCAGCAATTCAGCATCGCAACCCTTTTCATCTACGATAAGCTCGGTTTCATCAAGCAAAGGGATAAGGCAGTCGGAGCTTGACGAACAGGTCAATTTTCCGTTGATTTTTTTCGGAGCTGTTATAGTTATGATTTCGCTTCTGCTTGATTCTATGCTTGCGTTTATGATCCAATCTTCAACTATTACCGTAGTACCTTCTTCTGTCAGGTAATTGCTTTCCTGCTTTTCTGAATACGGAAGGTATACGTTTTTCCAGGACATGGTATTGAACACGCGCGCCTGCGTTTCATTAACTGCAAAAAACGCGGAGAGAGAGACAGCGGCTACGCAAAAGCACAAAACAGCTATCTTGGCGTATCTGCTTTTCATAATCTATCTCCCTCCTTTTGGTTTTAATTATCAGCTTGAACGTAAGTACCGGTCACGCGCAGATCAAGCAAGGTTGCTTCCACATTTCCCTCTATAGTGAGAGTAATATTTTCAAATGAGAATTCCTCGCCTTTGAGCGTGAACGTTAGTTCTTTTCCGTCGTTACCGTAAAATCTGTACACCCATCCGGGACCGGAGGTAGAATACAAATAGCTGTCCTCTTTGATTTCTTCAGGTTCTCCTGTATAAGTTGCATCGCCATACGAAAGCTTTACCGTAATATTATCCGAGCTTTCGATACTGGATCCCGCAATAAGAAATACGGTTACCGCCTGCGTACGATTTGCAAACTGCTCGCGCGAGGTACCGTTAGCAATACTGAACTCGAGCGTTGCCGAGTCTGGTCCTTGCAAAAAACTGCTGCTGTCAAAATTTTTCCACCCGTCGCCCGTGTCAGCGATATGCTCGCCGTAAACGTAAACTGCGTTTCCCGATTCATAGGTAAAACGATACGATTTATCGGTAACGATATTCATAAAATACCGCGCAAAAGCCGGTGTTATTACTAAAACGAGACAGGCAGCCATAAGCAATATGGTAAGCAAAAGTATCTTTTTTCTGTTTTTGCCCATCGCCCGTCTCCTTTCATTTTTGTTTATAAGTGGTTATACATTGCCGTTACTCTGCGGCAGTAACGATAAACACGCCATCAGCTTCGGTACAAATATATCCTTCATTCAAGTAATCACCGGATACGTTCGTACTGAATTTACCGCCGGTGATGAACCAATTAACGTTGTCAACCAGCTGGAACTCACGTACCGCAAAAGCCTTTTCATCCGCACAGCTTATAGTACTGTTACCGGATATAGTAATATTTATATTGTGACCGTAATTCGTTTCGGCGTATATACCGTCGCCGGTGTCGGTCCATCCGCTCTTTCCGAGAGGCTCGACAGGTGTAGATATATCATCACCGGTTCCCGTTCCGCGAACGGTACTGTCAATAACGGTAAGGTCGCCGCCCTTCATCGCGATACCTGTAATACCGCTGATAACGCTACCGCCACTGACGGTTACGGTGCCGTTCATCTGCGGGTTATATATTCCGGCGTAAAGGCCTTCTACTTCACTTGATATTATCTGAACGACCGTGCCGTTATTTGTGGCATTACCGTTACCGAGAACGCCCGCGTAACCACCTTTTAACTTACTGTTTTGGATTATAAGCTGGGTGTTTCCTTCTGACCGAGTACCGTCACCGTTTACTCTGACCGCAGATTCGGTTGCGGTAAGCTTACTGTCAACTATTCTGACGACCGAATTGTCTCCGTTTTCACTCTGAGTCGCGTTGTCATGGATATAGAAAGCAACCTTTGAATTACTTACAGTTACGTTGTTCAACGTAACGTGGCTGCCGATAGAATCAAACGCGGTACCGCCGTCTTTAGCCGCTACGGTTCCGTCAAGAACCGTCAATACTGTTCCCGAGCCGGTGGAGAACACAACGTCAGACTCTGTGGTGGTTATAGTATGCCCGTTAAGATCAAGCACTGCCGACTTTACAGCCTCAATAACTACCGACTCTTCAATAGTCATATTATTTGACAGGCTGATAATGTTACCGTTGCTGTTATTTAATGCATCGGTAAGTGCTTGTACGTCTGCATTGGGTTCAAGAGTAATCGTCTCCTGTTTCATCTGCTGACCGGTAAGAGTTATTCTTGCCTGATAGCTTTTCTTGGTTGACTCACTCTCAAGCGCATATGCGGTATCCCAAGCTGTATGAGCCTCTATCTCTCCGATGGTACAAAGATAGAGCCATATATTATTTTCCTCGTCTATAGGATAGCACGCCGGAGTTCCTTTAGTTGTAACAGTGTAGCCGTTTTGATCTATAAGACCGTCGCCGCTGACTTGGTACGCGCCCTTATATCCGTCAGACGCGGTAAGCTCTGCCAAAAACGTATTAACGTCTTTTTCGCCTATATAAGCAAGTCTTCCGCTTTCGGAATCAAACTTTGCACTGTCAAGGTCGTACTCTACCGGGCGGAGATATTCTTCAACCGACACGGTATTGCCGTTTTCGTCAGCGGTGTTATTTACGCTTCCCACGAAATAATAACCAAGCACGTCGTAGACCCATTCCCATTTGATAAGAACGTCGGTCTGAACTTCGTCTGTCAGTACAAGCTCGTTTCTGCCGTAAAGAACGTACGAATATCCTTTAGTACTGCTGAGGTACACCTTATCAACCTGCTCGCCGTTTACGCTTGCGGTTTTGTCAGCGTAAAAGTATATTCTACGCTGCATTTCGGTACTGCCCATCGCCTGCTTGGATATATTGACACCAATAGAGCTTACTACGTCGCTCTCGTTGGTAACGCGGATATTCACTATTCCGCTATCACCCGGTAAAGCATTAATAGGGGTACTGTCATCAACGATAACGTCTCCGTTAAACCCCCACGCTTCTGCCTGGAAGGTAAGTCCACCGACCGAAATGGTATTAGTATACCAAGCGGTAGTGAGAGCAAACACAAGCGTTGCCGTAACTAAAATGATAAACACGATAAGTCCGGCAGCCTGCAGGTATATATTCCGTTTTGCGGAGCGGAGACGGCTACTTCTGCTCTTCCACTCCTTCTTTTTCTTCGGTATCTGCATTTTCAGCACTTTGTTTTAGCTCCTCTAATAACTCGCTGCGCAATCGCTCGCACATCTGTTCGTAAGTTTCTTCAGCCTCCGGCTGTTTTTCTTTTTCTTTGCCGGGCTTTTTATCTATTCCGTCAAGCTCTTTCGTGATAGCTTCAAGCTCGTCACGAAGATTTCCTATAACGTCCTTCATAACTAATACGCCGATAAGCATACACGGGAATACTATGCAGGCCCAAAAGCCTATCGAACTCGTAAGGAAATTAACTATGCCTGCAAAAAAGTTTCCTTTACCCGTGGTGAAAACCACTTTTCCGACAAGGTTATCTTCTTCAACGTACAGTGCATCCGCCACGACGTTAGCGTCGCCCTTGGTTTCAAGATATACGTGTCCGTTCTCGTTTTCAAACTGCGCTATAACCCTGTGTGTTATAACTTTACCTACCATTCCGGTTTCCTTGGAACGGAAATTTATAACGTCTCCCACGTCGATATCGTCTATCGGAACCTTCTTTGAAATAAGCAACGTTCCGACCGGAATATCCGGCTCCATACTTCCGGTTGCTACGCGGAACATACTGTATCCGCCGACCGAAATATATCCTTTACTGAGTACCTGGCTGATAACCCAGATGCAAAGGATTATGGAAAGCACCAAAAGGCAGGTGATTATAACGCCGTTTCTTTTATGCTTTTTCTTTATTTCAACGCTTTCTTCCTCATTTTCGGAAGATTCGCAATTCTCGTTCAATTCATTTTCCGAATTAATATTTTTATCCATTTTAAACTTTCTGAAATTACAATATTATCTGTCGTTACTTCCGGCAAGTTCGATATTAACTATAAAATTAGATATATCGCCGTAGTTTACGCAGTCGGCATCCTGGCCCTCTATCCAGATAAACATACGTATTCTCTGCGGAACGTTTTTCTCAAGAGTGGTTATTATAGCGTCGTTAGTAGCGCCGCTGAGCTCAATACCGCCCATTTCAACTTCGGAAACCATTCCGTTTTGAGCAGACGTATAAAGATTGTTTATGGATTTAACAAATCTGCCGCGGTTAACGTACGGCGAGATGATATTCTGCAATCTGTTTGAGTAAAAGGCTTCCGACAGCTCTTCTGCGGTTGCATCGGTGTTGGTTTGGCCGTACATATAGGTAGCAAATTCCTGCTCAATAACGCTTCCGACACCGTTTGCGGAGTTTTTCCACTTGGTTGCCAGCTGCACGGTAAGCGAGGTAGGATGATCTCTGTCGATAACGTCAACTTCCGTGATAACGTTGTCTATTATACCGAGCGGTTTGGTTATCTCGTAATACGCCGGACTGTATCCGCCGTCCTTTGAAACGTGAAGGTCTCCGTTAGGCTCATATATGGTAAATTTATTCTGCGCGGCAGAATAAATCGACAAGTCTTCTCCTGACGACTGATATTTTCCTTTAAGTAACGCATATCTTCCGTCGTAATCGGTACTTGCGGCATAAGCGAGATTACTGTCGTAATCAGCCCAGTCGCTATTGACGAGAAAGCCTATGCGAAGCGATGACGCGGCAGACGCATTGGCAGACTCAAGTCTGTACACGCCCGGATTTTCTTCGTCCTCAACGACTTCCATTCTATCGATAACGAAACTTCCCTCGTTACCGCTGATGTCGCCGGTAGAGATACGGATATCGTATCCGTCACCGGGAGAAACTACCCAGAAATCAAGGTACACGTAGTTTCCTATCATACTGGTAGTCTGCTCATCAGGGGAAATATTAGCATATTCAAGCTTTCTGTCGATCAAAAAATCCGAAACGTCTTTAATCTGTCCGAGAAGAGCAAGTCCGTCCTGAACTTCCGTGTCGTCCTCCGAATAATAGTCGGGGCGGATCCAGTATTCACCGTCAACCGTTGACACGGGAGTAAGCGCCGCAAGATCGTAAAGGAAAGAATACGCGCCGTTTTTTGAAAGATCAAGCGTCTCGGAAAACGCGCCGGGATAGTGATATATCTGCCCGTTTTTCTCAACTGTCATATCTGCAGCAACTTTAATAGTGTCACTGCCGCCGATACTGATCTGAATACCATCAACCTCGGGCGTAGCCGAAATAGTAAGCCAAGCATAAGAAGACATGGCAACAAGAGTTGCAGCCACAACTATTGCCATTATGGAAAATATTAGTTTGGCAATGAGCTTATTCATTCACATCTTCCTCATACTTAAATTATTGTTGGTTGTTTCTCATAGCAAGGCGCTGACGGCGTTCTGCCTCGCGCTGCTCTGCCTGCGCTTTCAGCTCGTTTTCGTAGTCAACGCGCTCCCGCTTTTTAAGCGGAAGATTAGATTCAAAGAATTTAAATTCATCGTAGTATACGCGCAAAAGCTCTTTTTCTTCGGCAATCTGCTTTTCAAGCGCTTCTTTTGCATCGCGTTCAAGCCGGGCCTGACGTTCAAGCTCAAGCTGTTTCTCTTCGGCAAGCTGACGGCGGAGATTTTCTTTTCTTTCCTTCTCTTGCTGCAGGATTCGCTCTTTCTCCTCCTGCCTCAGCTTCTTCTTTCTCTCTGCCGCTTCGAGCTTTCTCTGCTCTACCGCTTCTATAAGCTGAGCCGCGTCTGCAAAATCTTCTTTCTCTGCGAGATATTTTGAGAGATGCTTATCTCTCGCTTCCATATGTTCTTTTAAGTGTTTTTCAAAATGCTTTAATTCTTTACGGAAGATGTCTCCGCGACGGCGATCCTCTGCCTCGCGCATCATACGCTCGTGGAAAAGCCGCTGTTTTTCCGCTTCTTTTTCCTGGCGGATACGCTCGCGCTCGGCTTCTTTTTCCCGCTTTATCCGCTCGCGTTCCGCTTCCTTTTCGCGTTTTATGCGCTCTTGTTCTTCTTTTTTCTTTTGCGCCTGTTCTTCCACCAATCTGCGGCGCTCTGCCGCTTCTTCAGCCATGAGCTGTTCCTTGGTGAGTTCTTCTATCAGAACCTTGCGGATCTCAACGTCGGGAAGGTCGTAATCCTCGGTAAGCTCCTCAATGATCTCGCGAACGAATTTAGGTTTAAGCGCACGCTGTTTTTGTTTAGGTTTAACGGGTAACGTACGTTCAGACTCATCTTCAAGATAACCCTTGAGGATCATATAATTAAACAGGATATTATGGTATATATCGCGTTCAAAGACCTCGTTGATCTTCGGGCTCTGCTCGATAACCCTTATAGAATAACCTATGTCGCCGTAACCGCGGAGGAACTCAAGAAGCTGTGAGACCTTACGGTAATTCGGGTTTTTCTTGAGCACGTTGGTCTTGACGATATTACCCTTGACACGCGGAACCTTTTCCATTTGTTTTGCAAAAGCAGTGTTCATAAAAACTGCAAGCAAACGGTATATTTTCGAAATACGTCCGAATACCTCCGCATTTCTATCATCGGTATCAATCGCAGACTCGGTCTCCTTTATATGTATAAACATATCAACGTGAACCGCTTCTGTCATGCTCTGCATATCGGAACGCACTTTGAGCTTCGCGCCAAACTCATCACCCATCGCTTCAAAAAGCGCGTCGTGACGGATTTTTACGAAATGGTACGCCATCTCCATCGTAGTAAATACGAGACGGTTTTCATAGAGATTTTCGGTATCCTCACGAACCTTTTGCATAAGTCTTTGAGGACGGACGTCTCCAGTCATATCATTGTAATCCTCAACGTAAGCCGCATGGCTTGTAAGGTGGCGGACAACGTCGGAATTAGTCTTCTTCGCAATAGATGCGTTAACGATTATCTCATCCTCTTTGATGATATTTCGAGGATTTCCGATAATGTTCTGCATTGCGGGAAGAGCATTTTCTATCTGATCGACCCAGTTAAGATCGACCGCTTTTTCCAGCCTTCTGTTAGAAAACTGAAACTCGTTATCCGCTTTTGACACCGCGTCCATAAAAAACTCGTAAAATTCCGTGCTTGATATGGCGCGCAAAATACTTTTGGTAAACTTCTGATATATAGGATCGATCAGAGAAGTATTTGCTTTATTCTTTTTTGTATTCTTGGATTCTGCCACTATCTTCTCCAACCTTTCTTATTTTATCAGCTCATCTTCTTTAAGCGTTCTACGTATTCTTTGCAGATCGCCATTACGTTCTTACCGAACAACTTGTCAAGATAAGTATTGAATTTTGTAAGCTCATCTTTCATAAATCCGAGGCTCAACGACTCGAATTTTCTCAAAACCTTTTTAGCAACTATAAAGTCAACTGCCTGTATTTCGGTACCTCCGCACGCGATAAAGCAAGGAACGTAGTCTCTTATCTGCTTCATAATACGGTTACCGAAAGCAAGTCTGAAATTCTTTATAAGGTAAGCGTTAAGCTCCTCAAGTTTGTCAAGCGAATCCTGAGATATGGGATACATCTCTTTCGCTTCAGCAAACATTTTGAGTATGTGATCGGTAGATACTCTAATTCCCGGTGTCAGCTCACACTCAAATGCATCAGCGCGGCTGTCAAGGTCGATCGGTATTGCACGGTCGTAAACCTTATCCGCAACGGCAAAGGTCGAGTCGTCGTTGTTGATGGTACCGATAAACCACAGGTTATCGCTTATCTGAACCTTACCCGCCTTGATAAGGCACGGGTCGTTATCCCAAGTTGCCGAGACTATATCTATTACCTGGTCTTCCCTTCTCGGAAGCTCAAGAGTAGAAAGCATTTCTGCAAAGTAATACTCAACACGCGCGATGTTCATCTCGTCCAGGATCATCAAGTGAGGATCACGGAAGAAATTCGCTTCGTACACGGCGCGCAGGAAGTCTGTCTCAGAATACTTTTTAGAGAATTCGTTAAAGTAACCGTAAAGCTCGGTTCTCTCACGCCATGACGGCTGAACCGCGATAACCGACGTATCCTTACCGATAAATTTACCGAACGCATAAGGAAGCGAGGTTTTACCCGTACCGGAAATACCCTGAAGAATTACCATTCTCGCGGTTCCGAGCGCGGCGATGAAGTAACGCATCATGTCGATATCGTAGTACAGCTTAAGCTGAGACGCCGCAAATTTACGGAACTGCTCACAGAACCCTGCCAGAGTAACGTCGTTATCGTATTCAGGAGCAACGTACGAAGTTTTATAGAAATTATCAACCGCAGTCAAACGGAAGAATCTGCTGTCCTGCGGGTCAATGCAAGGCGACTCGAAGGTATTACGGTTATCGTTGGGAACGAATTCCACTCCGCCGTCCTCATCATTGTCCGCCTCGGTCTCAGGCTCAGCTTCTGCATCGGTCTGTTCTTCGTCCTCCACAAGAGGCACATCAATACCGTCTGCACTTCCGGTAAGTTCAGCCATTCGCATGGCAAGAAGCTTATCCTTCTCGTAATTGGCGCGAATAAGATCTCTTTGCAGATTTCTCACCTGCTTTGCCATTTCGTCATACTTTTTAGCGGGAATATAACGGCGGAATATCTTACGCAGCAGCTTTGCAAAAAGAATACAAAGCACCACGATAACAACCACGAGCAGAACGTTGACGACAATCATCAGCACCCACTCAAGCGGTGTAAATTCTCCGTTATACTCCTGTATGACCTTCATACGAAGCGGGAAATTAAGCAAATAATATAAAAATTTGAAAATCGAACCAATAGCTTCACCAAGGAATCGGAACACACGTCCCATATCCTGATAGAAGTATCGAAAAAAGTTATCCATGCTTATCTCCTAAATGGATATTGCAAAATTACTTTGAAGCGTCCTCGTCGTTTTTGGGAGCATCGTCATCCGACTTGATGCCCATGCTCTGCATAAGCTCGGCCTTGAGCTTTTCGCGGAGCTCTGCCTCCATCTTCGCGCGCTCTTCTTCTTTTGCCGCATTGAGCTTCTTCTCCTGCTCGGCGAGCATATCCTCCGTGCGGCCGCGCTCCTGCTCGTACTTGATGCGGTTCTTTACGTTCTGATACTCAAACAGTACGCGGAAGAACTGTACAAGGTAGAAAAGGAAGAATATAAATACGGGAATAACTACGACTATAAGGAATCCCGTACTGTCCTGAAGATAGTCAAATACCTTACCGATACCGCCTACTTTGAAGCGGTAAATACCGACGACCTCAGACTCGTGAACGGTCAGAGGGTCGACTGCGGTGTTCGCTTCACCCTTTGTGGAGAAGATAAGGTATCCGCCGCCGTCGTAAATCTCGTAAATTTTATGCGTATTGAGCACTCTTTCGCCGTTGATAACAGTCCAGTAGGTGATAATATCGCCTATTTTCAGATCATCGGGGTCTGCCGCGGTATCAAAAATAAGATCGCCGGGCTTGAGTATCGGGTACATTGATTCGGTCTGAATGGAGTACATTTGAAGTCCGAATATGCTGGGAACTCCGTTACCCGAGGTGTTTACGTAAGAAATGTAGGTAGAAATCGCCGCCAGTATAATAGCGAAAACAAGCACTACGTTGATGATGGTACTTGCAATACGCTGTCCTTTGCTCGCTTTTTTCACGACCTCGACTTCTTCTTCGCCGTTTTCGGCGGACTTAACTTCGAGTTCTTCTACGTTCGGGCTCTCGGTTTGTTTTTTCGCTTTCATACTGATTCGCTCCGTTCTTGTTTTTTATCTTTTATTGTCTATAATTAAATAAAATTCGACATTGGGTACGCGATTATTCTATCGGTACGAGACCGGACTGACCGTCCGACTTGGTGGCAAACTGCACGTTTGCCTGAAGCTGAGACTCATGTCCGATAACGTTGGTGCAGTCCTTATCCTGCCCTTCAAGCCAAACGTAAAGACTGACCTTTGCAAGCTCGTCGTTAGTGATTGTAAACAGCTCGGTATCCGTAAGGAATTCACCAAGCGAGCGGACGACGAGTCCGTTTTGCACAGGGTCATTCTCGATCCATGAGTTCATAGTTTGCGTTATAATAAACTCTTCGGGACGCAGGGTCGCGGCGCCGTCTTTGCTCGGCGTCGGAGCATAACCCGTAGTTCCGTCGACGTGATTGTCACAGTTAGGTTCGTATATGTAAAATACGGCGGGAATATCTTCTTTGAGGTTACCCTCAAGGTCGGTCTTTTCGATCAGAAGTCCTATGCGGATAGCAAGCTCCGCGCCGTGACTGCCGTTGTCATGGCTGATGGTTTCGGGATTCCAAACAGGGGTTCCTATTACGTAGGTACCCGCGCCTTGAAGTCCTTCTTCGACTTCTATCGCGGAAGTGAGGCTGACGTTGACCTTCTGTTCACATCGGGCGTAGAAAACGCCTTTCATGTAGTATCCGTCAGCGTTGTCTTTGTTTGCGTTGCGGGAATCGGTAAGCGGTTCCCAAATATCGGTTAAGCGTCCGTCAATACCGTAGGTAGCCGCGTAAAAACGCTGGTCTGCTTCTGACCAGGTTATAGGACGCAGGGGTGCGGTCTCACCGCAAAGCTCCGCCATGTTAAGCTGCAGCTTCCATTCGGTTGCCAGCGGGTCGGCGGAGAGTTCAAGGCCGGAGGGCGAGTTAACGTATATCGCCATATCGCTGACCTCAGGAGTTCGGCTTATAGAAAACCAGGTGTAGGTCGCCACCGAAAACAAGCTGAGCAAAACTAAAAGCACGTATAAGTAAATTATGGTGCGTATGCGTCTACGCCTTTGTTTTTGTTCTGTTTTTTTCAAGATTGGCTCCTTGTATTATCAAAAAAGGGGGAATTTCGGATTTTTCATCGGGGTTTCCCCCGCCCCGAAGGGCGGGGGAATGAGAATTAATTACCCGTGCCACCATCAGTAACAGTAATTACAATATTACCGGTTACTTTCTCTGCGGGAATTGTGACTACACCAGCTTCATAGGTATAATCAGTACCCGCCGTTACGGATGTACCACCAATTGTCACAGCAACAGTATCAGTATTATCCTTTACTGTATAAGTATACTTTGTTTTTTCATTAACAGTTGTTGAAGAATTATTTGTTGAATCAGCTTCGTTAACAGTTACGGTATAAGTATTCACAAGAACTGAACCAGAGCCAGCAGACTCACTTCCAGAAGCGTTCTTAAGAGCAGAGTTCTCCATAGGAACAAGAGTAGCGGAACTTGCAAACTGAAGGTTAAGAGTACCGGTCATAGAAGAAGCAGCGTTAGCAACATCCTCGTTATCCACATAGTTACCGTCAATGTAAACCATTGCTGAAACAGCCGCAGCAGTATTAGCAGTCAATGGGCAGAGGTTAGCATCAGCTTCAGCAATCTTATTACCAAAATTAACCAAAGTGAAATCACCAACAGTAGCAAGCTCATAGCTGTACAAATAAAGAGGAGCCTTGATCTCAGATACTTCTGCAGTATCAGCTGTAGCCTGAGTAACTACTTCGGTTATAGCCTCATTCATATCAAGTTTAGCAATACCGTAAATTTCATCAGTATCAGGATTAATAAATACTACACGAATGCCTTCCATCAAGCCTTTTACTGAGTTAGCATTAATGTTACCTGTTCTGAATGCCATCGTGCTACCATGACCTAAAGTATCAGTATTAGCACTATCAGAATAAATTCTCTGACCCGCGCTCGTCTGAAGTTTAAGGTAGGAACCAGATGCATTAGTGCGGAAAGCAAAGTCTACAATATAGCCATAAGTTACATCGATAACACTACTTGAATTATCACCCTTCATAGCACCAAGAGTAGCAAGTGCCACATTGGTAACATAAAGATATGAGCCTGTCGCAGGTTCGCTATCAGTAACAATAGTAGCAGGTACATTATAAAGTTTTAAAGTACCATATTCTATTTTTGAAATAGTAACTGTCGCGGTTAAATCTCCTACAGCCATTGCAAGATCAGCATAGACACCAGAGTCTTCCTTGAGAGTTAATTTAATGCCTCCACTAATCATCGATGATACAAACGATTTGGCCTCTTCTGTAGGAGCGTCGCTAACATAAGATGTTACTAAAGATTTAAATTCACTAAGTTCTTTTCCATTAATTACAATGTTACTGGTGTTCATCAAATTTCCCATAACGCCAGTTACATCATTCCATTTTACAGTTGAGGCATTTGCCAAAGTAGTTAAGCTGGATTCGCAAGCCTCAAGCTTACTATCAACACCTTCCCAAATACTATATGCATCACTAATAGGAGTAGAATCAGGAGCATAACTACTTACAGTGCTCCAAATGCTAGCAAGATCAGCATCGTCTGTGATAGTAGCAACAGCAGCAGTATACTTAGTAGAATCAGATCCGCTACTCGAAGCAGCGGCCAAAAGTGCGGCTTTAATTGCAACCTCTAACTGATCGTTTGCTACTCTAAGATTTGAAACAACTGCTTGAAGCGTAGGAATATAATCTTTATATTCATTATTATCATTTTCTTCACCTGCAGTTGCATGATTAATAGCCATTTCTGCCAAGGTTGCACCATTAGCATTCAAGGATTTCTGTGCACTCTCTTTAGAGTTAGCCATAGCAGTAGCCAATTTAGAAATGCTGTTATTAAAGGTTATCTCTTCTTCAGACATAGTCGAAGATGTACCGATAGCACGAATACCCATCAAATCATTAACACTGAAGGCATCAACCTGTTGAGGTTTTCCGGTTGTTTCATCAAGAACAATCTCTCCGTTAGCATCCACAGTATATCTCGTACCGATAGCAGTATTAGCTGTTATACTACTCGGACGACCATCAGCACCATAAGTAGGTGTAGCCAACGGATTCATACCGATCTTATCATCTGAAGTACTAGTACCGGAAAGATTAAGTTGTGCAGGTAGCAGTGTAATCTTATCAAGACCATAATTAGGATCACCAAGATCGATCAAGTTACCCCAAGTAAGATTTTTTTCAAGCCAACCTTTTACAGAATCCCCCATTGCAGAGGTGATTTCAGACGTTTCTCCGCTAAGGGGCATCAACGCAATCTCGAGGTTACCGTTAGCACCAACGGTAGTAGTGATACCCTGAACTTCGGGCGCGGTTGAAAGTGTGAACCACGCGTAGGTTGAGGAGACCATCATGATGCTGGAAACAAGGAGCATCGCGATTGCAGCGAGCAGCTTATTTCTGAGATTAAGCTGACGCTTGTCCGTTTTGTTCATTTTTTAATCATCCTTTTCTTAAATTTTTTTGCGCGTTTCTGTTCCCGCCGGAACTATGTTTTTTCCACAGACCCGATAACCCGCCGGAACCAGGTACCTCTGAATCAATCCGGTTTTTCCATAAAGACGTGCTTACCGTTCGTCTTACCGTCCTGCGGCCGCCACATACTATATGTTCGTCCACCCTCCAAACGAGGGCTTTTTTGAAACGGATTCGGAAATTACCAGAATTTAAGGCTGTTCCAGAATCTGTTCCAGCTTGAGGTAAAGGAGTCTTCCTCTCCCTCGTTTTCGTCCACGAGAGTGAACTGCATTTCCATACCGACGTGACCGCCGATAAGGTCATCCGTGCAATCGGGATCGTCTCCCTCAAGCCAGATCACTACGGTATACTTATGCGTCTCATGCGGTACGACTTTGGCTTGATAACCGCGGGCAACCGTCGAGTCATCAATAAAGCTATACGGCACGACACGGTAATAATCTACCCCGCCCTGCGTGGTCGTGATAAGCTGATACTGCTGACCCGCATTGCTCAAGCTGTCATACAGCGGGCGCTCGAGATAGCCGCGAGTATCATCTCCGAACGCAGGAAGCGCTTCTTCGCCGCCGTCGTCCCCGGGCTTGGCATAGAACTTCATCTTATCGTCCTCAAAGATCATGACCCATGCCGCGCTTGAAAGATTTCGGCTTTCTGAATTAAGCTTCATCACCCATGAATAATCCACGGCTGACTCGCCTTCGTTACGGATGTAGTAAGTATACGCAAAGTAGTTTGGCTCGCTGTGCCGTCCGTCGTAGTCGTTAACGTTGGGATCTATGTCGGTTATCGAAACGCAGGGCACGTTTTCCGCCGGTAACGCAAACAAATGCGTCGTCGGATTTTCAAAACCTACCGTTTCGCTAAGCAGAAATCCCTCGCGGAACAGATCATCGCTCATATTGATCGTGAAATGTCCCTGCATATCGGAAATGACCGACATACCGAACAGCGCCGCCATCAGCGCTGCCAGAGCGCCGAGCAACGCCCACAGTCCCCTTCCGTGGAAGAACCACAAAAGAAGCCCGAAGCGTTTGTTTTTATCAAAGTAGAGACCGAGAGCGGCGGCGGTAAGCTCAAACTCCTTGCGGCTTTTGATTCCGCGTGAGCGAAGCTCACGGCGCAACCTCTTTCGTCCCCGTTTGATCGCTTTTACTTCCTCCCGCGACAGTACTTCTCCTGCGCGGGTCTTTTTGAAGAGCCGTCTTTGCTTATGCTCGGTAAGGGGATCTGCGTCGGCAAGCGGCTCAAATCCCTTTCCGGAGAATTTATCCGAAGAAACGGCTTCACCCTCGGGGATTTTTTCCTCCGAGGGTATATCTTCAATGCCGGGAGTTCGATCTTCCACAACATTGTCAACACCTTCGGAAATCAACTCTTCGTTTTTTGCGTTATTATCGTCTATCGGTGGCGTATTTCTGTCATCCATAGGCATTATCGTTCGCTAAGCAGACAATCGCGGATAAGCTCATCCTCGGATACGGGTACGCCGCTGAGCGTACCGTGGGTTGCCGTCACACCGCTTGCGATCTGCCATGCCAGCAGATCGTAGGTGTCAGCACCCGAGCCGAGCAGAGTAAATCCGTTATCTCTCAGCTTTTTCATAAGTTCTGCGGTTTCTTGATTCAAATACAGTTCCGGAGCCACACGCAGGAACCGGAAAGCAAGTTCTACCAGTTCAGCATAGTCCGTCTTGTCGGGATGGAAACCATCGTAAACAAGAGAGATTCCGCTTCTCAAGTAGCGCCCTACGATCTCCTTATTCGCCTTAGTCAGGGAAAGATAAGTTTCCTCGGGAATGGTGATCATAAGCTTGGATTTATCTATCGGCTGATCCTCAAAAAACTGATTCAGCCTCTGAAGCTGGGTACCCGTACTGTAAAATCCGGGAAGCATTTTAAGCACTATCCCTTGGGTATTCAGCTTACAGTTTTGCATACGGAACACGGTATCTGCTGCTTCGTACAGGAAATAGAACGCCATATCGGCAACCATTTCGGTACGAACGAGCATATCGTGCACGTCCGCCGTACCCTCGGTCTCGCCGGGGCGGTTAGCGATCGCGCCAAACCACGGTTCCGCCTCATACGCGACTACTTTTCCCTCTTTATCTCCGACCATCGGACGGTAGGTCAGTCCCATCGGACGTCCCTCGCGTTTTTCGACAAGCGGGATAGTTTTGGGAACGGTCATCGTATAGTGGATATACTTATTATAAACGCTGCGGCATTGTGATCTCGCGTTCAAAAGAACGCTTATCAGTTCTGCCGACCAAAGCTCATCTTTTTCTGAAACAAGCTTTTCATACGCTTCGTCAAACGGTTTTTCTGCCTTGGTCTCTGCCGCGAGACGGTCAAGCTCTTTCGCGATGCCGACTATCTGCGCGATAGGACTTATAGAATTACCGATACGTCCGCCGGGAAATCCCGAGCCGTTCCAACGCTCCATGTGCTGCTCACAGCTTTCGCGGATCATCAGCCACGGAATATTATCCGTCGGGATCTCGCCCGTACCCGAGGCACGGCGTTTTTCCTTGGCGCGCTGACCGCGGCTCTGAAGAGCCGCAGTCAATGCGCGACCGTCGGTTGTGTATTTCTGATATACGGCAATTTCTTCGTCTGAGAAATCGTCTCGCCAAAGCTGATACTCAGGTGGAACGAGCGCTTTTCCAAGCTGGTGGTAAAGACCGCATTTATATGCGAGCTCACCAAACTGAGTTTTGATCTGCGTGGGATTACCAAAGGAATCCGCACACGCCTGCAAGAAGATCGCCTGCGTATAAGCCGCTACTCGGATCGACTGCTGACGTACCGCAACAGCAAGACCGCGGAACGCTTCGTCCCAGGTCTCGTATTCAACTCTTTTCCAATCGTTATTGTTCAAAACAGCACCCCATCTTGAATATATGCCGATGATCTTTCAGACCGGAGTCAAAAGCTAAAATTAAGCGTCGTCTCCGATGTCGTAGTCAACTACGGGAGTATCATCAACCTGAGTTTTCTTTTTGCGAGCAACAAATACAACGATAAGAACGATAAGACCTACGTTAACAGCAAGGCTGACGAAGAACAGGATAGGCCATACGTGGTGTATCGAAATGTTACAGTAATCGCCTTCAGGCGCTTTCTCTACTACCTTCTCAACTTCCTTGATTATTTCTTTCTCGGTGAAAAGAGATGCAAGGAGCTCCTCGAGCTGCTTCATAAGAGAGTCAAGCTCTGCTGCAGCTGCATCGATTGTAGCCTGATCGGTAGCGGAGTTAAGAAGTGCCTGAGCTTTAGCAAGAGCATCAAGAAGCTCCTGTGCCTTCTTTGCTACCTCGTTGCTGTTGAAGAAAGCTTCAACTCTTTCGATAGCTGCAAGAAGTGCGGAGAAATCAAGCTCAACGAGCTCGGAAATAGCCTTTGCAAGATCTGCAGCAGCCTCGTCAACTACAGCCTGGCTCTTGCTGTTAAGAGCTGCTTTAGCATCGGTCAGCGCGGTAGCAAGTTTAGCCCAAGAATCTGCGGTGTACTTGAACTGATCAAGTCCTTCTGCGATCTCGATCTGCTTTTTAAGCTCGGTGTAATCAACGGTAACGGTTACAGGGGGCTTAGGCTCGGTCGGACGAGCAGTTACCGGAGGCTCGGTCACAGGGGGGTTGGTTACCGGAGGCTCGGTTACAGGAGGCTTGGTAGTATCAGCAGGCTCGGTGGTGTCAGCCGGCTCAAGAGTATCATAAGGAGGTCTCGGACCGCCGGGGATGATGATGGTAGTATCATCAGCCTTTTTGCCTACTACGATAGTTTCGGTAACGGTCTTCCACTCGGAAAGCTGGTAGTTAGTGTCGGTTACTTCGTACTTGAAAGTAACAACGCACTCTTTACCTGCAGATGCATTAGAATTAAGGGTAACTTTGTAGTTAAGTGTAAAACTGGTAACCTTAAGATCTTCAGAAGCATAATAGATCTTGTCGGCAGAAGCACTACCCACGAGGGTAGTATTTACACCGGAGATAGCTGCACTTGCAACGATTCCGTTAGGGTCATCGACGGTAACGGTACCGTCGATACCGAGAATGTTATTTACAGTGAAAGTAATAACCGTGGATTCACCGGGTTTTACCTCCTTCCCTGCCGCATATACGGCAGGGAGGGTGGCAAGGAACATAGCGAGTACAAGAAGTACTGCAATAATCTTAGAGAATTTATTCATTTGTTCGATACCTTTCCGTGTTTAATTAGTCCAAGCAGGTTGTGTACTGATCGGGATAAGTGTACTTAACGGTGTTGCGAACCGCGTCGTTGTTGTCAATTCTGCCGTTTCTGTTGGTATCAGCAGCAGCAAGAGCAAGAGTATCAACGAGTTCCTTAACGCTCATATAATGCATTCTCATAAGAACAGCATCATTGTTTTCTACGCGGCCGTTACCGTTGACGTCACCGATAACAACAACGGAGTAGGTAACGGATACTTTAGTTCCGGCTACATTTTCAGCGATAAGGGTTATGGTTGCGCCGGTAGGAACAAGTTCCTGTCCGTTTTCGGATACAGTACCGTTTATTTCAACCTCAACCTTGTTATCTGCGTCGTTTGCAACAACGGTAGCGGAAAGAAGGTCTTTAAGCTCAAGAGCAGTAATGCCATCTGCTACGGCATCGAGATAGATGATCTTTTCAAGCGGATCAGCCTTGAAGCCATAGAGCTTATCGCTGTCCTTAACGGAAGGAACTGCGATAACAGGAAGGTCGTTCACAATAGCAACGCGTTTGTGATCGGTATACTCAACGCCTTCGTAAGTTACGGTCGCGTAGTAGTTTATGTAGTCATCTTCTTCGATCCAGGTTACTACTGCCTGAAGAACAACGGTGTGACCCGCAGTATCAGAAGCGCACTTATCACATACGAGAACTACTTCACAAGCACTGTAATCGTCTGCCCAGTTGAAGGTTGCGGTGTAGCTGTGCTTAGTAGCAGGCTCAACAACAGTCTTGGTATCGGTATAAGTTTTACCGAGGTAAGTTATGGTCGCAGTGTAAACGGTAGAACCGTCTGCTACGCAGCTGGGTGCAGTATAAACGAAGGTTACGTTTGCATCAAGAGTAACGGTATCGCCGCAAGCACAGGTAAGTGCAACGGAACATACACTGTAATCGTCTGCCCAGTTAAAGGTTGCGGTGTAACTGTGCTTGGTAGCAGGCTCAACAACAGTCTTGGTATCAGTATAAGTTTTACCGAGGTAAGTTGCGGTCGCAGTGTAGGTAATAGTACCGTCGTTTTCACAATCAGCATCGACCACAGTCTTCTCAACGTCTGCGTCAAGCTCTACAACGTGGCCGTTTACGCAGGTGCCGCAAGTAAGAATTACCTTACATGCACTGTAATCTTCTGCCCAATCGAATTCTGCAGTAAATTCATGGTCAGCAGGCTCACCAAACAGGCGGAGCTTGAATTCGATGTTGGTTATATCAATGGTAGCGTCAACGCCGTAACCCTTGATAACTTCACGGTTAAGGTTGAATTCCTTACCGGCACTGAAACCGTAGTATCTGCCGTCAGCATCAGTCTTAGCTATACCGCCAAGCTTACGTCCGCTTTCGGTAACAGACTCAAGAAGATCTCTGGAGTCAAGTGCGCGAAGAACTATGCCCATAACTTCGATCACACGTGCATAACCCTTAGCGTCGTTTCCGATTGCGCCGTTGATCTTAGTCTTAACGTCATCGGAAAGTGCAAGAGCGTTAACCATATCGGTGAACTTATCGGTTCTCTGAACGTTCGCAAGAGCATCACAAACTACCTTAACGGAAAGGTTGTTGAATACCTCTTCGAGCATCATAAGAGAGTTGGTTGTGTAGTAGTCCTCAATAGCAGCTACAAGCTCTGCCTTAAGGTCATCAGCGGAGTTATCAGCAAGGATAACAGCCATCATTACGACGTAGGTACGGTCGTGAGTGAAATCAAGTACAACGCTTCCGTTGTAAGAACCGTTAATAACGATATCCTTATCGTTGCGGATAAGTTCGTCAAGATCAAGGTAAGAATCAACGGTAACGGTATCAGCAAGAGCGCCGGCTACGGTTGCCATATCATCCTTGAGCTCACCAGTGATAACAACGGTAAGAGAGCCTTCGGTCTTATCTGCCTTTGCACCGAGATTTACGGTGAGAGAATCGTCAGACTCAACGTACTCAAACTCAAGGTTCCAAGGAGCAGTAACGAGTGAGTACTCAGCTACTACACCGTCGCCTTCAAGAGCCTTGGCAAGAGCATCAAAGTCAGTAAGATCAGCAACGATGGTGTTGAAGAGATCAGCAAATCCGGAGATGGACACTGCAGTGATCGCCTTATCAATAGCGTTGTTTACGCGATCGGTGCCTGCAACGAGATCAACTATATCTTCGATCTGAATGTCGTAGAGCTCGCAGCCTTCAACAGAAAGGCTTGCTGTGTTGTAGTAGTTAAGAAGTACGTCGATACCAGCGTCTATCGCGATTGCGATAAGGCTGTTCTTAGAAGCGAACTCCTTCATATCAGCAACGGTAGCGTTAAGAGTAACGGTAACGTCGTTGCCGGTTGCGGAAATGGTGTAGAACTTGTTGTAAACAAGTCCGTCAGCGTTCTGAACGTAGCCGCTCTTAAGGAATGCGGAAACGTCAGATGCATACTTACCTGCAATAACGGTAGCGCTGCCGGAAACAGTGCCGGTAACGGAACCGGAGGATGCATTGTCAAGTACGTTGTCGGTAATGATAAGAGTGTTAGATGCGCTTATATTACCGTTAACGGTGCAACCGTTAAGATCAAGAAGAGTCTTGGTGTTAAAGTTAAGGTCGCCCTCAACGGTACCAAGAAGAATAACTGCGGAAACGCCGGAAAGCTTAGGAGCCTTAGCTACGAGCTCATCAGAAGTAAGCATTGCAACCTTGTTAGCAACACCTGCTGCCTGAGCGTCAATTACGAGAGCTGCGTAGTCTTTTTCAACGTTATTAAGAGTAAGTGCGAGTTTAATATCAAGTCCGCATCCGGTCTTAGCCTCGTAAACGAGATCAGAGAGATTGATGGAACCGGGCTCCATACCCATAGAGCCTACCATACCGTCAACCATACCCTGAAGTTTTGCAAGAACAGAATTGATATTGATGTCTTCAACGGGAAGG
Organism: uncultured Lachnospiraceae bacterium; assembly: GCA_964525525.1. Taxonomy (GTDB): domain Bacteria; phylum Bacillota; class Clostridia; order Oscillospirales; family CAG-272; genus RGIG2161. The sequence goes on from CAZGHD010000002.1 coordinate 43,395, forward strand.
ATGCAGGTGTCGTTTGTATACTCTACCTTTGAGCTGTCGTAATATTTCATTACGGTAGCGTAGATCTTCTCGTAAGCGGAGAGATCAAGGTTGTAGTTGAACTTATCAATAGTATTAGTGATAGTTTCAAGAGTAACCTCGTCATCACTGAGGATAGGATCAAGGAGAGTTACTATGTAGCCGAGAGCTACCTGTGCGTTTACAGAATCAACGTCGTGAAGGTCAACCTCACCTACCATGGTAAGCGCTGCAAGATATGCCGCGTATACCTGATCGGGAAGATTTACTACTGCGTTGACCTTACCGTCCTCGCAAACGACAGATGCGTAAGGAGCAGCCTTAACGAGAGCGGCTCTCAATTTAGCAAGTGCGTCTACGGTATCGCTGAGAGTTATATAGAAATCAACATCTATAGCGTCTTCAGCGGTTGTACCGAAGGACATGGTGGTTTTGATAAGCTTACCGCCGAGCTCTGCTTTATCGTATGCGCCGATAACGTTGTAGCCATCGAGAACGAGCTGGTTGATCTTACCGTCAGCATCGATCAGATCGATAACGGTCTGAGTACCAACGCCGCTGTCAAGGATAGCGTCAACAAGAGCCTGAACGTAATAGTAATTCGTACCTTCAGCATCTGCTCCGTAGAACGTCTGACCGTCGATACCGATGTAACTGTATCCGCTCATGAACATAGCCATAGCGAAGTTAGCTACGTCCTTCTTAAGCTGAGCGGTGTTAAGGGTTACAGGAAGAACCGCTGCATACTTACCGTTGTTTTCGGTAAGGATAGCGGAACCTTCCATCTTGTCAAAGAATGCAATAAGGTTTTCGCGAGCAGCATCAATAACCTTACGGGTAATGGTTACGGAACCGGATGCGAAGATTGCATCAAATTCAGCCTTATTAAAGGTATAAGTCTGATCCTGAGTGCTTACCTTCTGAGTTATGGTATTATCGCCGTAAGTATAGGAGTAATCGTAACGAACGTTAACGTTACCGGAACCGGGGAGAGTAACGGTGGGATTTGCGTAAGTGATATCGTAGGTACCAACGCCGTCAATGATAACGGTATAGGTCTTTGCAGTCCACTTAACGGAAACCTTTTCATCACCGGTAGCGGGAGCGTTAAGAACAAGAAGAACAGTTTCGGAGTCATAGTGTTTCTTGTCGATAGCACCGTAAATCTCAGCAAACTTTTCTTCAAGTGCAGCAAGCTTAGCCTCTACAGCCGCGATGTTAGCCGCAGAAACAGGCTGGCCGGCTTTAAGAACGATAGAATCATTGAGAGTACCTATGCCGTCAACGGTAAGAGTTATCGGAATGGTAACGGAGCCCTTACCGGCAGTCTGAACGGTAGCAGACCAAACAAGATTCTCAAGATCGGTAGGATCGTAAGGAGCACTTACGCCGTCTTCAACCTTTTCAGACGCTGCAGCGATCTTGGAAACGAGATTTTCAAGAGCAACAGTATCGTCGGTTATGATATCGTCGTGTGCGGGAATAAGCTCAATATCCTTGAATTTTGCTTCAAGCTCCTCGAAGGTCTGGGTGTATCCCATACCGCCGATCATTCCCCAAAGAGAGGAATCGTTCTTGATAACGTCTACGAGCTCAAGCATAAACTCAACTTCAGCGATGATCTCTTCGTCGTGCTGATAATATGCAGCCATATTATCTACTTCGCCGTCAAGGTTAGTATCGCAGAGAGTGAGGAGATAGTAGAGCTTAAGGTTTTCTTCACCGGTTGCCGCTTTAACTTCAGCAAGCTGTGCAAGAACCTTGTTTATAGCAGCTTTAGCCTCTTCGCCGACACCGGGAATGGTGGAGAGCGCTCCGCTGTACTGGCTTATCAGAGCCATTCTGCCACGCTGGGTAAGAAGCTCTTCAAGAGCAGCCTTCTGTTCGATATACTGTCTTGAGAGAGTATCCTGAAGGTTCATCTTAGCGAGAACTTCTTCCATAGTAACGTTTACGGAAGCAAGAGAAGCTACAGTGAGTTTAAGATCATATTTTACCTTTATAGTAGAATATGAAGGATCGGTGATTTCAGCAACGGTACCGTTGAAGGTAACGGTCTCTATCTCGTTGCCGTCTTCATCGTAAGTAATTGCAGTAACGGGTACCCAAACGAGATCGCCGAGTTCAGACTCAACAGTCTCTGCACTGATAGTACCGTCAACAAAGAGTTTATCCTGGTTTATAAGAGAACCGTCTTCGGGAACAACGAGCCAGAACTGCTGTCCCTTATTTATTGCAGGACTCTGGAGGAAGGATTCGATCGCGTTGCTTACAACGTCGGTGTTCAGGATAAGATCGGTAACCGTCTTATACTGGTCAGCCGCGCCGGCGGAACGAGAGATCGTAATATCTTTAACAAGTTCAACAACCTTGCCCTGGTTCATACGAGTGCCGTCAACAATATAGCTGTAAGCCATACCGTCGGTCTCGTGCTTGGGAAGGGTGAGCTGATAACCGTAAGGATACTCTGCACTGTCGGTATCAAAGCCGTCGCCGTAGGTAACGGTGATAGTTTTCGGAGCAAAGTCTACTTTATATATTATATTAGAGTCAAGTTTGTAATCTTCGGGGAGATCGGTATTGGTGCGAACGTAGTTAGCGCCGTCGATCTCGCCCCAAGCTGCAAGAGCTTCATTTACAAGAGCATTGACTTCAGCAAGGATTTCTGCAGAGGGGGCATCCTTGCGAAGAGTAATTGTCTTAGTAAACTCTTTAAGAGCTACGAGATCAGCACAGTCCTCTTTATCGCAAACAACGCTTGCGTTTACCTTAATGGTAACGTTAAACATACTCAAATTATACTGAACGGATGCAGTATCAACTTCAAGGTTCTTTATAACGTCGCCTTCGGCGTAAGTCTTGGTAACACCGGTAGCGTTTGCGGTAAGATCAGCATAACCATCGCCGGTTACGTTGTCAGCAATAACGTTACCTGCGTTCCACTCGTCACCGTCAAAGCGGTCAACTACCGGCTTAACGGTATCGCAGAAATCTTCAAGAACGCCTGCAAGCATATCAACCATTGCCTTGGTCTCGCTGAGTTCTGCCTTCTTTGCTTCGATCTCGTTGAGAGCTTTGATCGCATCCTCAAGCAGAGCGATTGCAGTTTCAGCCTTAGCAAGAGCAACCTGAGCATCGGTAAGAGCAGTTATTGCAGTGTTAATGGTATTGATAGCGGTCTGAGCTTTCTTGAGACCCTCTATCTGAGTAGAAGCCATAGATGCAAACTGATGATTTTCCATAGCGGAAATCAGATTTGCAAGAGCAGCCTCGTCATTAACGGGAGTGGTAGGAATACCAAGCATACCAAGAATAGTAGCATTTGCACTGATCTGGCTGTTAACTTCACCAAACAGAGCAGTTTTCTTGGCTTTAAGAGTTTCGATTACAGCATCGAGGTCAGAAGACTTCTCAACCGTAACATTGCCAACGTAGCTGCTGTAGTATGCAAGTTGAGCGTTGATACCTGCAAGAGCTTCAGCATATCCTGCTTTAGCGTCAGCAAGGAGAGCTTCGATATCATCAACGCTGTCAACGTTACCGGTCATACCGTTTGCAGTAAGCTGAGCATTGATATAATCGTATGCATCATCAGTCCAGTCGTCAATATCCCAAAGAAGATTCTGAATCTGGCTGCTTACGTTCGGGAGACCGTTGTCAGCTGCGAGAGCGCCGATCTCTGCATAGTTCTTATCAAGAGCGGTCTCAAGGTCTGCACCGTAGAGATCAACAAGTTCAAGATAGCTCTTCGCAGAGTTAGCATTAAGGAACTTAACGAGATCAAGTCCGCCTGCCTGCTGCTGATTATACAGAGCAGTAGCAGCGTCCTTCGCATCACCGCGAAGCTTGATGGAAATTTCCTCGGTAGAGCCGTCGGGAAGAGTAACAGTCTCTTCAACGCCTGCAACGAGAGAATAGATAAGATCAATAACGGTACCGTTATCAAGCTGAGGAAGCTTGGTAGTAAGACCGCTGAGGACGCCGACAGCAGTAACGTTAGTACCGTAGAGAGAACTGCAGATATCCTTATCAAGCATCTCCATGAAGTCGATATCTTCTGCAAGCTTTGCAGCAGCATTGAGCATTGCGAGCTGAGACTCAACAGTTATGCTAGGTGTTTTAAGGTTATCGGAATCAAGAACGTACTTAACATCAACAGAGAAGGTGTTGTCATCGTAAGTGTAATTACCTACGTAAGAATCACCGTCTTTGGTGAGGCCGAGATCGTCGTGGCCTGCAGCGATACCGCCGTTGGCAACGAGATCAAAGGTTTCGGGAATCCAAGTATTACCGTGGCTGTCCTTAAAGGACTTAACGGTAATCTTTTTGTTGTCCTCATCTATAACGATGAGTTTGTTTTCGTCATCTGACTGAGCGGGGGGAGCTTCGTAATATACTAACTCCTCATCGAGAAGATCACCTGACGAGATGATCAGCTCTTCAGCGGCCGAAAGGTCGTAGTTTTCCGCCATAATGCTGCCAAGGGTGGTAAATTTGGTTGATTCACTCATACCACCGCCGGCTGCAGTGACAGACATAACCAAGCTAAGGTTGCAGATAGAGAGCAACATAGCCACGGTCAATACCATCGACACGCATCGCTTAAATGTTTTGAAGTGTTTGCCCATTTGTGCGTTTCCTCCTGAGTGTTATATAGATTGCTATTTATAAAAATACCCTGTTATGAAAATGCGGAACTGCTCCTGCACATTATACGTGATAAACAGCTCGGCCGCATACTGCGTTACCGTTCCGTAATCCCCAAGGAAAGGCCGCCGAGCGTTTATCGCATATAATATGTAGGAAACGGATATAATTACCCTAATTCCACAAATTTGCATAGTTAGATATATTTTATACTGTATTCTATCATAAATATGATTATTTTTCAATGTTTTTTTCGAAAAAAAGCAGGAAAATATCAACTTTTTTTGATTAAAATAGACCTTCTTTTTTTCTTTAACTACGGAAAAATCCACGATTTGCCAATTTCGGGGCAAAAGTTTTTAATTGTAAATTTTTTGTAAATTATCAATTTTAGCGTTAGAGCTACCCGATTTTCGCCGTTTTTTACAAAAAAAGTGCGCCTCAAGGGCGCACTGAAAAAAATGAATCCCTCATTGTTGCGACACAAGCTCTTCCTATCTATGGGTATGAGCAAAGAGAGAAACATCTTTTACCAAAGATATTTCCCCATAGATAAGAGCCGGATATTAACTTGTGTCGCAGGGACATTATATCATAACTTGTATAATTTTGCAATACTTTTTGTCGAATGGAATAAAAAAACAACGGACGCCCGCAAAAGGCGCCCGCCATAGTCTTATTCTTTTGTTTTAAGTCTGTTAAGCTCGTCAAGAAAAGTCTTTACGTCCTTAAATTCTCGGTAAACCGAAGCAAATCTTACGTACGCGACCTCGTCTACCTCGCGCAAGTGCTTCATAACGAGTTCGCCCACCTCGCCGGAGGTGATTTCGCTCTTGAGAGAGTTCTGAATCTCGCTTTCTATCGCGTTTACTATCTCTTCGGCATTAACGGGACGTTTCTGACAAGCCTTGAGAATACCGCCAAGAAGTTTCATGCGGTCAAACAGCTCCTTGTCACCGTTTTTCTTAATGACTATCGTCTGTATGGAATCTATTATTTCATATGTGGTAAAGCGTTTCTGGCATTTAGGGCATTCGCGCCGTCTTCTGATACTCGAACCTTCTTCAACAGGACGGGAATCTATAACTTCACTCTTAGCATAACCACAAGAGGGACATTTCATTTCATCACACACCTTTCGCAGTATATAAATAGTATAACACATCAAAAGCCGATTGTAAACCACTAATATTGAAAAAATTTTCATATTATGGTATAATTTTTTGTATTAAATACAAATTTTAAGGAGATTAGCGTGAACTATTATTCGGCTATTATCCAACGTTCATATTCTCACGAACTCAAATTCAAATTATAAATTGACACCTCCCCCATTTTATTCACCTTTGGTGAAGACGTTTGAATTTACCGAACTATTTGTGCCGCCCGAGGGCGGCGGAATGGAGATTTTTATGACAGATTTTTCTGAACTTATGAAAGCCGCAAAAGACGCAAAGAGCTACGCATACTCGCCGTATTCCGGCTATTCGGTAGGTGCGGCACTGCTTTGCGCGAACGGAAAGATATTCACCGGCGTAAATATCGAAAACGCATCCTTCCCTGCCGGCATCTGTGCCGAACGTTCGGCATTTTCCGCCGCAATATCCGCAGGTGAGCGAGAATTTTCAGCTCTCGCTATCTCGGGCAGCTCTGCCGAGTGTTTTCCCTGCGGTATATGCAGACAGGTGATTTCCGAGTTCTGCGCCCCCGACTTTCCGATAATACTCGAAAAAGCAGACGGAAAACTCGCAATTTTTACATTATCCGAGCTTTTACCGTATTCGTTCTCGCTGTCTCGCATTGACAACAAATAATAAATGTGGTAAAATAATACCATCATTAAATTATATAAAACGAGGTGGACAATATTAAAATGACCTCCGTAAACGGACTCACCCGTAATGAGATCGAAACAGCTCTCAAAGAATCTATAAAAGGACTTGAACTCAAAAAAGTTCTCCTTCTCCCGCCCGACTACACAAGAATGTACTCCGGCGCAGGAATCATTACCAACATCTATTATAATATGCTCAAAGATTCGTGCGAGGTGGACATCATGCCCGCACTCGGCACTCACGAGCCGATGACCCGCGAAGAATGTACCGCGTTTTTCGGCGAAGACGTTCCGTTTGAGCGCATTCTCGTTCACAACTGGCGCACCGACGTTGTAAAGCTTGGCGAAGTTCCTGCGGAATTCGTATCAGAAGTTTCCGAAGGGCTTGTAAACGACAAGATCGACGTTGAAGTAAACCGCCGTCTCACCGATCCGTCCTACGACCTTATAATCTCTATCGGACAGGTCGTTCCGCATGAGGTCGTCGGTATGGCAAATTACTCTAAAAACATTTTCGTCGGTTGCGGCGGAAGTAATATGATAAACAGTTCGCACATGCTCGGCGCATTCTACGGAATGGAGCGCATTATGGGTAAGGATTTCTCCCCCGTTCGCCGCGTATTTGACTATGCGGAGCAGAATTTTATCGCGCATATTCCGCTGATGTACGTTCTTACCGTCACCACTAACACGGGTGACGAAACCCACATACACAGCCTCTATACCGGACGCAGCAGAGACCTGTTTGAAGCCGCTGTCAAGGACAGCCAGAACACTAACCTCACTTACGTTGACAAGCCTCTCAAAAAGGTCGTCGTTTATCTTGACGAGCGTGAATTCAAGAGCACTTGGCTTGGTAATAAAGCTATTTACCGCACCCGTATGGCTATTGCTGACGGCGGAGAGCTTATAGTTTTGGCTCCCGGCGTGCGTAAATTCGGCGAAGACGAAGCCAACGACGCGCTTATCAGAAAATACGGCTACGTTGGACGCGAAAAAGTGCTTGAGCTCGTAAAAGAACACGAAGACCTCAAAGAAAATCTCTCTGTCGCGGCTCATCTTATCCACGGCTCATCCGACGGACGTTTTTCAATAACTTACGCGACCGAAAAACTCTCAAAAGAGGAAGTTGAGGGCGCCGCATTCGGATATATGCCGTACGCAGAAGCAGCCAAGAGATACGATCCTAATCTGCTCAAGGACGGATTCAACAAGACCGAGGACGGAGAAGAATTCTTCTATATAAGCAATCCCGCGCTCGGACTCTGGTCATGTAAGGACGAAAAATGATGTCTCTAAAAACAATAGACCTGCACACGCACACAACCGCGAGTGACGGCTCAATGTCCCCGACAGAACTCGTTCGCCACGCCGCAGAATCGGGACTTTCTGCCATCGCAGTAACCGATCACGACTGCACGGACGGACTTGACGAGGCACTTGAAGCGGGAAAAAGATTCGGAATAGAGGTCGTTCCTGCGATCGAGCTGTCAGTTCAAAGCGATACCGAAACTCACATTCTCGGTTTTTGTATAGACTACAAAAGCAAGCCGCTTCTTGACAAGCTTGAAGAAGTACGCGAGTTTCGCCGCAAGAGAAACTGCGAGATATGCGACAAGCTGAAAGACCTCGGCATTAATATCTCGTTTGACGAGGTAGCCGCTACTGCAACGGGAAGACTTTTCGGCAGTACTCACTTCGCCGCGGTCCTTCTCAAAAAAGGCTACGTTTCTTCAATGCGGGAAGCTTTTGATAAATATCTCGCGTACGGACGCCCCGCGCATTCGCACTTGCAGTGCCTTTCTCCCGAGGAAGGTGTCTCCCTCATAAAAGAAGCAGGCGGCGGCGCATTTCTGGCACACCCGCACCTGATAAAGATAAGCGACGAACAGTTAGTATCGCTTATAAAACGTCTCAAAGCCGCAGGACTTGACGGAATTGAAGGCTACTATACTGATTACACATCGCAAATGCAAGAGAAATTTCACGGTCTCGCGCGCGAGCTTGGCCTTATGGTATCCGGCGGAACAGATTATCACGGAATACATAAGCCTCACATAACTATCGGAAAAGGGCTCGGAAATATGGGCGTACCCTACTCCGTTCTCGAAAAGATCAAAAAAATAAGGAATCGCCTTAAATGAAGGAGTCCAATTCCCCAACATTAGCAATTCCTATAATAATAGTATATCACAAAATTATGAAAAGTCAACATTAAATTTAACTAAAATTTTCAAGGAGATATAAAATGAAAAAATCAGACATCGGACTCATCGGTCTTGCCGTAATGGGTGAAAACCTCGTTATGAACATGGAAAGCAAAGGTTTCTCCGTTTCGGTATACAACCGCACCACCGAAAAGGTGAAAAATTTCGTAGAGGGACGCGCAAAGGGTAAGAACATCGTTGGTACTTACTCTCTCAAGGAGCTTGTCGATTCTCTTGAAAAGCCCCGCAAGGTAATGATGATGATCAAAGCAGGCGAAGCTGTTGACAATATGATCGACCAGCTTATTCCTCTGCTTGAAGAAGGCGATATAATCATCGACGGCGGTAACTCCCACTTCCCGGACACTGCCCGCAGAACCGCATAC
>CAZGHD010000003.1:0-51125 GCA_964525525.1 uncultured Lachnospiraceae bacterium
AAAGTCATAGGGAGAGGTGCGGGGCTTGAACGCGCCGCCGCGGAGAACGCTCGCGCCGGATGCTTTGACGCTGTCTGCGATGAAGGCGATCTGTTCGGGAGTTTCAACAGAGCAGGGACCTGCGAATACTGCGAAATTACCACCGCCGACCTTCACGTTACCTGCCGAGACTACCGTGTCGTCGGGGTGGAATTTTCTGTTCGCGCTCTTGAATTTTTCGGAAAGGCGGGTGACAGACTCGACGATAGACAGGCTTTCAAGGAGCTCCGTGTCTATGTTACTGGTGTCACCGACAAGGCCGATGACCGTCTGGCTCATACCCTTTGAAACGTGAACGCGGAGGTTCATTGTTTCAAGCCATTCAATAAGCTCTGAGAGCTGTTTTTCCGACGCTTCTTTTCTGATAAGTGCAACCATTTTTTATATCTCCTCTTTGAATAATTACAAAATAAAAGGGGACCTGCATTGTTCTGCAAGTCCCGTAAAATTCTTTTTTAGATTTATACGATTCAGTTTTTTTGCAGCACAATTAGCTATTACTTTTTTGAGGAAAAGTAATAGTAATAATAGTATGCGCTTGCATTGAACTTTATCATCGTACTATATCCTTTCGTGGATTATTATAAAAAGTTTACCACTATCTTTGAAGTTTGTCAATGGGTATTGTGCACAAAACAAGAGATTATTTTTGTGCAAACAGTAAAATATCGAGTTTTTTTGCCTTCATAGTGGTGTAAAGGATAGATCCGAGGGTGAACAAAACCGCCGCTTCGCCCGCGCCGACGCACAGGGCGTTTATAGGGAATCCGCCGCCGACGTACACCGAAAGCTCGAATCCGACGAGAACGGCGTTTGTGATGGCGGGGAAAAACATCGCAAGCAGGGGATAGGATTTTACCGTCACGTTTCGGCAAAGCCACATTGAGACGGCGGCGATGAGAGTGGCAAGCGAGCCGATGAGAAAATCAAGCGGGAGCGCCGCGCCGGACGTGATATTAAACAGCAGGCAGCCGACGGTAAGCCCCGGTATTGCGGCGGGAGTGAAAAATGCGAGGATGCAAAGCGCTTCCGATACTCTGAACTGGATCATCCCCCAAGTCAGACCTCCGGGGATGAAGTTTTGCAGGTGGGTAAGCACGAGATAGACCGCGGCGATGAGAGCCGCTCTTGAGAGGAATGCGGTACGGGTTTTCACAAAGCATCACCTCCAAAATAAAAAGATGGACGTTAAACGCCCATCTTTGTGAAACTCCGTAGTTTTGTTTTGAGACAGGATGGTCACGAACTGTCTTATTTATTTCGGATATTATTATAGCACGGAAACGCCGTTTTGTCAACTTAAATAAGCTTTTTGAGGAAATCTGCACTTGCCTTGGCACTTTCAAACGGATCGTCGCTGAGCCAATGTCCGTCCTGCTCGACTACGTAGTAAGTGATGCCGCAGGCGCGGGCAGTGTCTATAATGCCTTCCATCCAAAGATTTCCGTTGCCGACCTCGGTCATTACAAGAGAGGAGCCGTCGTCTCTCTTACGGCAATCCTTGAGGTGGAGAATATCAAGTCTGCCCTTGAGCTTTTCTATCCAGTGTCTTACGTCACCGCCGCCAACCTGCACCCAGCAGGTGTCAAGCACGAAGGAAATATTGTCGGGATCAAGTTCCTCGTAGAGAATATCCATTATGGTTTTGTTGCCGTCTATTCTTCTGAATTCAAAATCGTGGTTATGGTAAGTGAGCCTGAAGCCCTCTTTTGCGTATATTTTTGCGGCGGCGTTGTAGTTTTTGATGAAGTCTTTAAGACCGTCAAGTGTCTCCCTGGCGTATCCGGGCATACTGCCGATGCCGATGTTGTCGGTCTCCCACAAACGGTGAAATTCAGACGTGCCGCTTACGTCGGAAATTATTTTTTCATAACCGCAGTGGGTACCGCATACGCTCATGCCGTTGTCTTTTATGATCTCTATAAAACGCTTTTTGTCTATCGGACAGCCTGCCGTATGGAGATAGCTGTACCCCATATCGGACAGCTTTTTAAGAGAAGCGGAAAACGCCTCCTCGCTGTCCATATGGTCTCTTATGGTGTAAAGTTGAATACCGAAGTTTTTCATTTTCGTCTCCCTGCCGTAAGGTTCTTTTTGATGATTATATCACAAACCCAACAAAAAAACAAGAATAAACCGTATTATAAATTAATAACGTACGGCGACGGGGAAATTTCGTGTCCTATCCTGCCGCGGGCGCGGGTGACGAGTACTGCTACTACGACAGAAGCGACGACTACTCATCTGTTGCCTACTGGTATCAGACCCTTCCTACCGCGCCTTTCCCGCCGTTCCCAACATTCCGGCTGGGGTAAACCGAGCGCAGAGGAAGGATCTGTAAAGGATAGAAAAATGTAGAAAAGACCATCGGTTGATGGTCTTTTTTCGGGAATTTAATAAGTTAATTAAACAATATTTTGCGGGCTTTCTCGGCGGTGTCTTTCTATTCAGCATATTTTTCCAATTCGGAAACAATGTTTTTGAAATCTATATCATTTCGGAGAAAATCGAAATTTTCTTCTTGCAAGGCTTTAAGTCGAAGATTGCACGAGTTACCTTTGTGATTCTTCGAGATGTTTGATCGGCTGTGTTTCAGACGATTTACCATAGGCGCAGTGTAGTTCATATCGGTAAGATTTGCTTCGATAACTGCGTATTTACAGCTTTCATGCAATGCCTTTAGCGTATTTTCTTTGTCTTGGGATTTGGTATATTCGCAAGCTATACTCAAATAACAATACGATAAATCAAATGCACCGAAACCCACATTTCCATCAGAATATAGCAATTTCAAAATATCAATAGCAAATCTGTATGATTCGATTTTTTCATCTGTAGAGAATTTGACTTTTTCGCTCATTAACAAAGCCGTCATTGCAGCTTGACGGATACAGGTTGCTATATAGCTTTGGCAGGACACTACGCCTTCTTCTCCGCTCAAAATATGTGTCTTAAGCGTTTCGCGTCCGATGAAAATAGTTCCGCTCATATTAGCATAATGTAAAGCTTTTTCTTCGTCTATGCCACTATAAGTATGGCATAAACACTCTATTGTACTTTCGCGTTGGAACGAGTCGGTAGATCTTTCGAGTATTTTTTCGCCCAATTCTATGATACGGTCTGCTTTTTCTTTCGGGCAAGGATAATTACCTTCACGATTTTTTATAGCAAACATAAGATTTTGCATAACTAAAAGGTTATTAGGAAATTCGGAATATGCTTTTTCCCACAGCTCGAGATTTTTCTCGTTTTCGCCGTTTCGATAGTAATTTGTTCTTTGTTTTTCGTATTCTGAAATGGTTTCTTCAATTTTAATTTGGTCGATACAAAGTAACTCATCTACGGTAACATTGAAATAGAAAGCAATCTTCGGCAACAAGGTTATATCCGGGAATCCCTCACCGCGTTCCCATTTTCCTACTGATTGGGGTGTTATTCCGAGATGATTGGCGAGTGCTTCTTGCGTAACGTTCCTTTTTTGTCGTAACGTACGTAATTTTTCTTTCAAGTTTATTTCCATAGTTTCAATCCACCTTTGTTAAGATTGATAAGCGCTTATCTTGATTATATTATAGCTGTGTAAGCGCGTTATTTCAAGAACCGCTTAGTTTGCTGATGGGCGTAAATTACAACTTATCGTTGTTTGAACGAACCGCCGAGGATTAAAATTTCCCCGGCGGCTCATTCAACACACGACCTTCAAGTTGCTTTTTGTCTGTATAAAAATTTATATAGACGTGACTTTGAACCCGGAATCTTTTTCTCGCGTTGCTCGAAAAATCTTCTACGGAGTTGCGCTGTTGTGCCGCGATAACTCGTTAATTCAAATTCGCAACTCCCATACGTTTTCTCGATCCGTCTCTCAGACCAACAAAAAAGAACCATCATTGATGGTTCTTTTACTAAAAAATATGAGACGGGACTTGCTCCGCCTGCGGGCGGAAGCCAGGCGTGCTCTGACGTGCCCCCGGCACGTCATTCACTACACGCCCTTCAAGTCCCGTCTAATTTATCAAACAAAAAAACAGCCATCTGAAGATGACTGTTTTTTTGTTGGTGCGAGAGACGGGACTTGAACCCGTACAGTGAAACTACACGCCCCTCAAACGTGCGCGTCTGCCAATTTCGCCACTCTCGCATATTTTGTTGTTTCCCTTGAGGACTTTTATATTATACTCGGTTTTTATCCAAATGTCAATACCTTTTTGAAAGTTTTTTGAAAAAATCTTAAAAAGTTCAAAAAGCCGATCGGTTTTCCCGATCGGCTCTTGACTTAACGTTATTTCTTTATAAGGCTGTCTACGTACTCGACCATCTCGTCGTAGTGCTTTTCCATCTCCTCGAGCAGCTTCATCTGCGCGCGCGCACGGATGAGGTTGTGACCGGGGCGTTTTACCTTGAAGTAAACGTCGCCGTCGATGTAGTCCTTGAGGAAGCGGAGCACAAGCTCGCAGGTCATTACCATAGCGCCGAGGGGCAGATAGTGGATCTCCTCGGGAGTGAGAACACCCGCGATCTCACCGACAAATCCGTCGGTAAACAGCTTAAAGAGGTCCATATTGAGCGCGATCTTGCTCGTGTCTTCCTCGTCCTCTGCGGCAGTGTTCGCGCCGAAGCGGATAGCATCGCCGTAGTCGTAAAGCACAGAGCCGGGCATAACCGTGTCAAGGTCGATAACGCAGATCGCCTTGCCGGTCTCGTCGTCTATCATTACGTTGTTGAGCTTGGTATCGTTGTGGGTAACGCGGAGGGGAAGGGTACCTGCGTCGATGAGATCAACAATCTTGGTCATCATCTTGCGGCGGTCAAACAAAAAGTCTATCTCTGCCTCGACCTCTTTTACTCTGCCTGCCGGATCTTCCTTGACCGAGTTTACAAAATCAAAGAAGCGAGCCTTGGTGTTATGGAAATTGGGGATAGTCTCAACCAGCTGCTCTGCCGGGAAGTCGAACAGGTACTTCTGGAACTCGCCGAAGCCTCTGCCGGATTCGTAAAAATGCTTAGGGTCGGAGATGCTGTTATGAGCGGTAGCTTTGTCAATAAATATATCAGCGCGCCAGCAACCGTCATTCTCGTCTCTATACATCCAAGAGCCGTCCTTTGCGGGAATGAAGGTAAGAACGCGACGGTCGTTGTAAACGCCCTGTTCTTTCATAGCCGCGGCGATGTGCTCGGTAACCAGCTTGATGTTGTTCATAAGTCCTACCGGATCCTTGAACACGTTCGTGTTTATTTTCTGAAGGACGTACATATTGAGCTTTCCGTCCGCTGTTTTGAAGTTGAGCTTGTAGGTATTGTTGATATTACCTGCGGTGAGCTCCTCCGCGGAGTCAAATTCTCCCTCAAACTCAAAGTTTTTTATAATTTCTTTGATCTCATCGTAAATCATAATAAAACCTCATCTAATCTTAATCAAATTTCGATCTTAATGAAATATATTCATACAGAAATATTTTACCACTAATTACACGAAATGTCAACCACTTATAGCTCTATGACATTGAGGGCGTATTGACTTTTTTGCTTTTTTCAGAAATGGTAACTAAGTAATAAAAATAAGATTAAACTTGATTTCTTTCATATACAATCAGCAGGCGAGGAAAATTCCCCGCCTGCTGATTGATACTATTACTACGCCACTGTCAAATTCCAAATTTGATATGAACTCGTTGAAGCTTCATCCCAGTATACGTTTGCCCCGTCTGCCGATGATGAAACCGTCAAATATAAATCATAATTATGTAATTTTATTTTATATCCGGTACTGGTAGATATGAAATCTATTAACGAATCGGTATCGTTTCCCGCTATTGGATAAAGGTCACAATTCCACGGATCTCCGGAGCGATAAACGTTAAGTCCATAAGTAGTATCTATGACAGATTGTATTTTAACTCCGGTTCCGACCATAGATATAAACCATTTTTGTTCATTTGTACTACTATCAGACCATAAGCAAACGTTTTGATTATCGTATAAAGATGTTACGTTATTTCCTTGTACATTCAAGCATTTATTAGCCCCAACGTTGGTGATTTTATATACATCTGAAAACAAACCGGAGGAGGTTTCGGAATAATACGGAATATCCTGTGTCGGAGTTGTGCTCACAGCAGAAAGGAAAGAACCTGCAGCTGTTCCTCTGTACGTCAAAAATCTAACCATATTGTTGCTGCTTCTCCATTTTACGATAAAATCATCTCGTCCATCACCGTTAACGTCTCCAACAAGAAATGTACCTGCATATTGTAATGGATTTTGCGCGTTAGAAGTATAGTAATTTACTCCCGCATTATATGTTCCGTCAGAATTAGCAGTATACGTTAATAATTGCCGTACCCCAAGGCTGTTAGCCCACTGTACTATCATATCCGATCGTCCGTCACCGTTAATATCTCCGACAAACACAGGATCAGTTTCAATATATTTGTTAGTGCTTGTAAGAGCTGCAATACTTTCCGTTATATAAGGACTTGTATTTTTACCTTTGAAAAGCAGATTGCTTCTATATCCCTCAGTATTTCTCCAATGTACAATAAAATCATCTTTACCGTCGCCGTTAACGTCTGCAACGTAATTCTTGCTTGGATAATACGCAGGGTCATAGACAGTAGTACTTGATAGATTTACACCGGAATTAAATGTACCGCTTGCAGTGCCTGTATATACCATCAATTGCCTTTGCCCGTTCGATAAAATCCAATGCACGACCATATCATCTCTGCTGTCACCGTTAAAGTCACCTATGTAAACAGGCTCGTTAAATCCGTAAGTCGTAGTTGTTTCAAGTGCGTTTGTAGTTGCATCCACAAAGTACGGACTTGATGCCGTTCCTTTGTATACCAAAGCATTACGGTATCCGGCTTGTGTGCGGTAATGTACGATAAAGTCATCTTTACCGTCACCGTTTACGTCACCAATATGAAACGTACACGGATAATTTAGAGAATTATGAGCGCGAGTGCTTGAAAGATTAGCGCCTTCATAGAAAGTTCCGTCGCCCTTGCTTATATAAACTAACAGTTGTCGGTATCCTCCACTGCTCCAATGTACTACAACATCGGTCAGTCCGTCGCCGTTAAAGTCACCTACAAAAGCAGGGTCGCTGTATATGAACGTTCTTGTGCTTTGTGTTGTAATAGGCTCGCTGAAACTTCCGTCAGCTTCTCCGAGATATACGGTAAGAGCGCGTTTTCCTATTACGTTTCTCGAAAGAATAACGTCAGCCTTATCATCTCCGTTTACGTCACCGGTAAAGGTTTGCGGTTCTGTTGCCGCACGCACCGCTTTATAAGCATTCAACCTGCCACCGGTTATGCATTTGTCTTCAAGGGAATCAACAAGGTCAACGTTATCAAGTATAAGTGACTTTATTTCGGTAGCAGAAAGATCGGGGCGTATACTCATTATCAAAGCGGCGACACCAGTGACATGCGGAGCTGCCATTGAAGTTCCGTACATATAATGATATCCATTGTCATAATGTATACCGTATTTTATATGGTTACAGCCAGTGTTACATATATTAGCAGGAAAACAACTTAAAATTGATGCACCGGGGGCAGCAAGATGCACGGTAGTTGCTCCAAAGTTAGAAGTTTCATACAATACATCATAAAAAGTTGTATTTGCAACAGAAATCATATTGTCAAGTTTATATGATGCGGTATTATGAAAATTAGAATCAATGTCTGTTTGATCATTACCTGCGCAACACACAAATAACCCCTGATAGTTTGCAATGGCTTGCTTGAGTGTTGTATATTCTAATTCTTTAAGCATTCCATTGCTATAGTTTAAAATTGGAATATTGTTATTAATTGCATAATTAATTGCACTAATACTACTTCCTATAGTACTATGGCCTTCACTATCATGTGTAATCTGTAGAGGGACAAGTGTTACATCCCAACACATTCCAACAACGCCAATCTCATTATTACCAACCGCACCGATAGTTCCGGCAACATGTGTTCCGTGACCGACTATATCATCCGTTGTTATTGAATTGCCATTAGCAAAGTCCCACCCTGCCGCAACATTGGCATTAAGGTCGGGATGTGAGGCAATGCCGCTATCAATAACGCCGACACGAACGGTTGCAGTGCCAGTAGTGATGTCCCACGCTTCGTCAATTTGTATCTCATCGAGTTCCCACTGATCGCTGGAATAATAATCGTTGGGAACCGTGGATGCCGGATTGATTATGTAATCCGGTCCGGCGTACATAATTCCTTCGATTGATTCTAATTTTTTAATCGTTTCCAAAACGTTAGCTTTACTATGTGTCGGTAATTCAAGAAGAAGAATCTGTCTAAAGGATTCCATATTAACCAGAGGAATCTTTTGTTCTGAAATTGTTTGTTCTTTACTTAAAACAGAATCTTTTAATTCAGCTTTTAACTGAGGAAAGTCTATTCGAGTTAAGTCGGTAACGCTGCTAATCTCGGCAGATTTAAAGGTAGACAACTTATGTGTTTTGTTAATTGCACCAACACCACGATCAAGAACAACAAGAACGTGATTGTCAACAAATTCCTGATCAATTGTCGCGTTGGAATATATTTTTTCATCTTTTATGTATAATTCTGAAGTTGTCGCTTCTAATTGTTGTGCAGCTAAAATTGGTGAAAAAACCGAAAAGATAAGTACTGTAAACATGAACATGCATATGTTTTTAATTGTTTTCTGCATAATTAACTCCTTTCATTTTTCTGTATTGGTTATTTTTTGATTTAAAATGATACATCATATTTTGCCATATTTTGCAGGCATACAGTTATAAACGGCAGCTACGTATTCTTCGGTAATTATACCTTTATCATAGGCATCTTTCATATCAAAGAACTCACCGTTTTTCACAATTTCAATTCGTTCTGAACCGCCGTAAGTAAATGAATATCCGGCGATGGTTTCTGTATAAACCCAGGCAACACCCATCATTCCGTCACCTTGGATCAAAAAGGCGGTTACGCCGTCATACGTGCCGTAATACTCACGTATAAGGAAAGTAGTATCGAAATCGTATACGTTTTTATAGTATTCGGCATAAGCGGTTTCGATTTGACTCAAGAACGCTTCTGTCGGCAATTCTACCGTATAGTCGTCATTAATTGGTGTTCTTATTATCGGTTCGTAAACAGGTTGTTCTGTATCGCTTTGATTATTTTCTCCCACTTGTGAGCAGGAAGAAAGAATAAACAGTGAAAGCATAAGCAAAGCGATTATTTTTATAAATTTCATTTTACCTCGTCTCCTTAAATTATTTCTAAAAAAGCAAACCGCGCCCTGCGCCGATAAAAAGCGGCGAGAGCGCGGTTATAAAACGAATTTCGGATAAAACCCATTATACGGTACGTTAATATTTGTTCGCATCATTAACTGTCGGACGTTCATAAACACTCTCCTGTTATAATCGTTCTATGATACTATTGTATAATATTTGGATTATTTTGTCAATAGATTTGTATTAGTTATTTTAAGAATTTTTTATAGCTCGATGACGTCCAGATCGTTCACGTAACCGAGATTTGTTTTAAATTCTCCTGCTCTTGCTTTTATATCGTCAAGCTTTGACATCGGCCAGACGTGGTTAAACAAAAACCTATCAGCCTTACAGCTTGCAATATGCGGAGCGATACGTTCAAAGGTGAAGTGCGCGAACTCGCAAACGATAAGGTCGAGCTTTTCCTCGGACGCTATCTTCGGGAAGTCACCGTTTCCTGCCATATCTCCGGAAAAGAGAGCTTTCTTTCCGTCCGCTTCTGCGAGGATGGCAAAGGATTTTCCGTATTCGGAGTTAACGTGCCCTGTGGGGAAATAGGTTATTTTTATATTTTCATCCTCGTACGAATAACCCTCGCCAACGGTCAGCAGCTTGATTCGCTGGGTATCAAGCGGCGCGGCGGAGGTTACTTCTATCAGGGCGGACAGTCTCCCCGCTAACCGTGAGTCTGTCAGAGCGACCGAAAACGCCGCGTTTCTGTAATACCAGTTTGAGAGGTCACACAGCGAAAGCAGACCGTTTATATGGTCTCCGTGCTCGTGGGTGGTGAAAACTGCGCGTACGTCGTCTATCTTTTTGTCCAGGCGCAGAAGACAGTCAACTACCGGCGCGCCCGCGTCTATCAAATATATTTTTCCGCCTGTCTCTATCATAGCAGAGGAACAGTATCTGTCGGCGGCGGGGACTCCGTGAGATGTTCCGAGAAACGTGATCTTCATTATAAAAAATCCTTTCTTGTCGATCTTTTATTATACGGATTTTATCATATTTACATCATAATGTCAATCGTTTGAGGGGGTGAAAATAAAAAACACAAAAAACCAGATAATATTAAAAAAACGTTCACTTTTGTTTTGACTTAGTTCATAATAAAGTGATAAAATTTATCTGTAAAAATATACCTGTTTTATATGGCGTAAAGAAAGGAAGCCTCAAAGCGTTGTTAGAACTCAGAAAAATCGTAAAAGACTACCCCGCGGGTGACGGTACGGTACACGCACTCAGAGAGATCTCGCTTCAGTTTCGCAAAAGTGAATTCGTGTCTATTCTCGGTCCGTCTGGCTGCGGAAAGACAACTATGCTTAACATCATCGGAGGACTTGACGGTTATACCGACGGAGACCTCGTTATAAACGGAAGATCGACCAAATATTTTAAGGACAGAGACTGGGACGCGTACAGAAACCATTCGATAGGTTTCGTGTTCCAGAGCTACAATCTCATACCGCATCAGTCGGTGCTCTCTAACGTAGAGCTTGCGCTGACCTTGTCCGGCGTTTCAAAATCAGAGCGCCGTGCGCGCGCAAAACGTGCGCTGTGCGAGGTCGGACTCGGAGATCAGCTTAACAAAAAGCCGGGCGAGATGTCCGGCGGTCAGATGCAGAGAGTTGCGATCGCCCGCGCTCTTGTAAACGATCCCGATATTATACTGGCAGACGAGCCGACGGGCGCGCTCGATACCGAGACCAGCGTTCAGGTAATGAACATTCTCAAAAAAATATCCCGCGACCGCCTTATCATTATGGTAACGCACAACCCCGAGCTTGCCGAGCGGTATTCCACCCGTATTATCAGAATGCTTGACGGTAAGATCACGGGAGACTCGCGCCCGCTCACCAGAGAGGAAATATCCGCGGAGATCGCAGAAATAAAAGCACAGCGCGCGCAGTCGGCGGGCAAAAAGAAAGAAAAGAAGCCGACTATGTCCTTTGGAACTTCTTTTATGCTGTCGCTAAAAAACCTGTTTACCAAAAAAGGCAGAACGACTCTTACCGCGTTTGCGGGCTCTATCGGAATAATCGGTATCGCGCTGATACTTGCTATCTCGCAGGGTATGACCGCGTATATTGACGCGGTGCAGGAGGAAACTCTGTCCGCGTATCCTATAACGCTTGAGGCGACCACCGTTCAGCTTTCCTCGCTGATAGAGGCGTTTATGAACGTCGCGTCAGAAGATGACTCGCACGAAAACGACGCGGTGTATAAAAAATCCGCGCTATATAATATGCTGAACGCAATGAACAGCATAGAGGAGACAGAAAACGACTTAAAATCCTTTAACGAATTTCTGTTAGCGGAGAAAAACAAGACGGACAGCGACCTCGGCAAAGCGATCAACGGAATCCAGTATTCCTATGATCTTGATCTGCTCGTTTATACCAAAAACGTTGACGGTGAGATAATCCGCTCGGATACCGAACAGATCCTTGAGGATCTTATCGTAAAATATATGGATATAGATATGTCGGCGATGTCCTCAATGCAAGAGATGTCGCCTATGGCGTCCTCTATGAACACAATGTCTGTAAAGCTCTGGCAGGAGCTTTTGCCGGGAGATAACGGCGCGCCGGTAAATGATCTGATACTCGATCAGTACGACCTCGTTTACGGCGCGTGGCCGAACAGCTACGACGAAATAGTACTCGTGCTTGACAAAAACAACGAGCTTGATGACGTTACTCTTTACGCGCTCGGACTTCTGCCCCAGGAGGAGATGGATCTCCTCGCCGATGCGGCGCTCAACGGCACCAAGCTCGAGGCAAAAGAGATGAAGTGGACGTACGAGGAGATATGCGCTGCCGAATACAGAACTATCCTCAGTGCGGATTGTTATTCCTACGACGAGGCGAGCGGTGTTTATACCGACCTGCGTGACAGTGACGCGGGACTGCGTTACCTCTACGACAACGCGCTGAAGCTCAAGGTCACGGGTATCATTCGTCCGAATGAGGACAGCACCACTAATATGCTCACGGGAAGCATCTGCTACACCGAGGGACTCACCAAGCACGTGATCGAAAAGGCAAAGGACGCGAAGGTCATCGCCGCCCAGCTCGCTGACAAGGACGTGGACGTTCTTACGGGACTGCCGTTTGACTCCACCACCGGAAGCCTCAGCGACGCTGAAAAAGAGGCTGATTTCCGCGCATACGTCTCCGGGCTTTCCGCTGCAGAAAAAGCCGCTACCTTTATTAAAATAAACAGCATACCGAGTGCAGAGCTTGTAAAAGAACAGCTTGACGCTGCGATGTCACAAATGGATCGCGCGCAGATAGAGGCTATGCTCTCTGAAGGTCTTGCGGGACAGATGAACGTAAATGCTGCAGAGATCGCCGATTATCTCGCGAATATGAGCGACGAGGAGCTGAACGAGATATTCTCGCAGATCCTGACCGAGCAGATCAAAGCAAAATACGCTGAGGAAGTCGCGGCACAGATGTCGCAGATGACAGAGGAACAGCTTGTCGGCGCGCTTGAAGCGGCTCTGCCGACCTACACTACCGAAGCGTGTGCCGTATACTACGACGAGATAATGGAGTTCTCCGACTCCACGTATGAAGATAACCTCGTAAAAATGGGTTATCTTGATCTTGAATATCCCGCGGCAATCAACATCTACGCATCTTCATTTGAAGAAAAGGACGTAATCACCGCCGCTATCGCGGATTACAATAAGACTGTTGACGAGCTCAAACAGATCAAATACACCGACTATATCGGCATAATGATGTCCTCTATTACCACTATCATCAACGCGATAACCTACGTTCTGATCGCGTTCGTGTCCATTTCTCTTGTGGTTTCCTCTATTATGATCGGCGTTATCACGCTGATCTCGGTACAGGAGCGCACCAAGGAGATCGGTATTCTCCGCGCTATCGGTGCCTCAAAGAAGAACGTGTCCAGCCTGTTCGTAGCCGAGAACGTGATAATCGGATTTTCCTCGGGTATGCTCGGCGTTATCGTGACATATCTGCTTTGCATCCCGATAAACGCTATCCTTCACGCGATCACGGGCATTGGAAATCTGGACGCAATTCTGCCTATCGGCGGCGCGCTCTGGCTGGTCGGCATCAGCATGGTGCTGTCCCTTGTGTCAGGCTTTATCCCGTCGAGAAGCGCGGCTAAAAAAGATCCTGTCGTTGCGCTCAGAACAGAATAAAAGACAAAGAAAGAAGACGGAAAATGAACATCACCTGGAAAAATTGTTTTAGAGTCGGAATAAGCGCATTTCTGCTATTCCTCTGCGTATACTATTGGAAGGGAATATCGGGATTTCTCGGTACTGCCGTCGGCACTACCACCCCGATAATTGCAGGCCTTTCCATCGCTTACGTACTCAACCTTCTTATGACCTTTTACGAGCGACACTATTTTCCGAAATTCTCCGATAAAAAATGGGTGGCGGCATCCCGCCGCCCCGTCTGCCTTACAGGCGCGATCCTGACCTTGCTCGGAATAATCGCACTGATAATCTACCTCGTAGTACCGGAGCTGTTTTCCTGCGTGTCCTTCCTCGTCTCGGAAATTCCTCCGTTGATACAGAGAACGCTGAAAAGCGAATGGCTCGGCGACCTGCTTCCGGCAAATATTATAGCTCAGCTTTCCTCGATCGACTGGATGTCAAACATAACTAAGATCGTTGAAACTGTCAGCTCAAGTATCGGCGGAGCCGTCGGTGTTGTGGTAAGTGCAGTCACGTCGGTCGTGTCTGTCGTGGTTACTGTGTTCATCAGCTTTATATTTTCGGTGTATCTGCTTTACGGAAAAGACAGCCTCAAGCGTCAGTCAAGACGCTTACTTGACAGCTATCTTCCGAAAAACCGTACCTCTAAATTTATGCACGTTTTGCGAGTGCTCAACGACTGCTTCCGCAGATATATAGTCGGTCAGTGCCTTGAGGCGGTCATTCTCGGACTGCTTTGTATGATCGGTATGCTTATTTTCAGATTCCCGTACGCAGGAATGATCGGCGCGCTTATCGGATTTACCGCGCTTATTCCTGTTGCGGGCGCGTTTATCGGAGCGGGCGTCGGCGCACTTATGATACTTACCGTTTCTCCTATAAAGGCTCTGCTTTTCATCGTGTTTATAATCGTGCTCCAGCAGATAGAAACCAACCTTATATACCCCAAGGTGGTCGGAACTTCAATCGGACTTCCCGCTATGTGGGTGCTTGCCGCGGTTACTGTTGCGGGCGGACTTTTCGGCGTTTTCGGTATGCTGATAGGCGTGCCGATAGCGGCGACGGTGTACCGATTGGTGCGCGAGGATCTTCACAGACGTGAAAAGCTCAAGACAGCGGAGAAAAAATAAAATTTGTTTTTAGTGGTGATTATTGATTGAATAAAGAAACCGAAAGAAAAGATCTGCAAAACGTATCGCGGCAGGAGGAAAAAAGCCGCGAGGCGCTTTTATCGGTAAAGGAAAATGCAGACGATATAAAGATTTTTTACGACAGACTCGCCTCGGCTGACGATCCCGCGCTTTACAAAAAAGAGGTCGGGGAAAAGTTATCCGCGCTCAGGCGTACCTCGAAAAACCTGCTCAAAGCCTATCGCGATACTGTTACGGTCAGCGACGAGCTGTCCGCGCGCTGGAAGGATATAACCCGAAGCAAAAAGAAGAAAAAGCTGATCCCGTCCCCTCCCGCAAACGCCGAGATAGACATCGCGGAGCGCAGAATAAGTCATTTCGCGCAGGGTATGAATCTCTATAAAATTTTGCTTATCTGTTTTATCGGCAGTTTTTTCGGCGTAATTATCGAGATGCTGTACTGCCTCGTTACAAACGGATATATCGAGAGCCGCTCGGGACTTGTGTACGGGCCGTTCAATCTGCTTTACGGACTTGGCGCGGTGGCGCTGACAGTCTCACTTTACAGGTTCAGAAATCACAGTAAGTGGCTGTCGTTTATGGGCGGATTCGTTATCGGAAGCGCGGTGGAATATGCCTGCTCATTCGTGCAGGAGCTGGCTTTCGGTTCCCGCTCGTGGGATTACAGCGGGCACGCGTTTAATATAAACGGGCGAATATGCCTGCTTTATTCGATATTCTGGGGTCTGCTCGGTGTACTTTGGATGAAGGATATATACCCGTGGATGGCAAAGCTGATCTTGAAAATTCCCGACCGCGTGGGAAAAATAATGACTTGGGTTTTGCTCGCGTTTTTCGCGGTCAACGCGGTCGTTACCGTTATCGCGGTACTTCGATGGTCAGAAAGACTTGATCTTATTGGGCCGTCAAATGCATTTTGGAGCTTTATTGACAGTAGATTCACAAACGAACGTATGGAACGCATATTTGCAAATATGGTGTTCAGATAAATGGAGTTTAGCGTGAAATATAATTCACTAATAACCTTTAGTTTTATTATCACGCACTCAAATTCAAATTAAAAATGGGACCCTACCCCATTTTTGTTCGCCGATAGCGAACACATTTGAATTTAATTAACTATTTATGTCGCCGCAAGCGGCGGAATGGAGGCTGAAATGACAGCAAAAGAAATATTCGACAGTTTAGTTAACGCGGCAGACGAAGTACTTGAACACACCTGCGACGAAATTTGCATTGGTGACGAAAATAAAACGGTGCGTAAGGCATGTACCTGTTTTAAGCTGACCGCAAAGGTCGCGGATATGGCAATAGCGGCGGGAGTTGATATGATAGTAACTCACGAACCGATATTCAGCAGAATGTGCGAAAGCCCGACCGAGCTTGAAAAATTCAACCGTTTGAATGATGCGGGTATCGCGGTTTACCGCTTTCACGACCACGCACACTTGACTACTCCCGACTATATCCACGAGGGGTTTTTGCGTGACACCGGGATCAAGGTGGCAAAAAGGTATCCGAGGGAGTGTCTCGGAGTATCACGCTACGAACTTGATCAGCCGATAAAGCTGGTCGAGCTCGCTAAAAAAATCGGAAAAAGTCTTAATCTTGAATATATGCGCGTGGTAGGTAAAAAGGATATTACGGTTAAAACGGTAATACTCGGGCTTGGCGCGATTGGCTTTGACCAATTTGAGTATCTTAACGAGCCGGGCGGAGATCTGATGATAACCGGTTGCGCGGAAGAAGTTATGGACTGTGAGTACGTTCGGGATATGGCTTATTACGGAGCAGAAAAGGCGGCTCTTTTTCTCGGTCATTACGGCGCGGAGTTTGCGGGTATGCGTTATCTCGCGGAAAAAATGAGCGAAAAATACGTCACCACCGAGTATTTTGACTGCGGTGACGTGCTTGAGCTTGTGTGATTTGATAAATTATATTAAAAGGACGCAGGAATGAACTTTGTTCATTCCTGCGTCCCGTTTTCATTTTGCGGTAATTCGCTTGTGCCGGCGCGGGAGGATAATATCCTCCCCTACAAGGTTTGAGGGGATATTAATAGGTTGCCGTAGGGGAGGGTCGCGACCCTCCCGTTTTTATTTCGCTGAATTTAAAATGATTCCGCTTTTTAACTATCAAGAGGTTTATATTCGTCAAGACCGTATTTGTGATACGCAGTGTTATATGCCAAAAAGCAGTCGGGCTCTTCTTCGATTTCTTCTTTTTCGTAGTAGTCTATCGGAATTTGATATGCTTGTTTTAATGTTTTTTCACATTCCTCTATTCTGCCAAGCTTATAGAGACATGCGGCAACTCCAACGAGTGTCGCACAGTGGTTGGACTGTGTGCCTTCAATAGGATACGCATCAGGCTCGACTTTGCCGTTTTTGAGGAAGAGTTCTATTACCGCTGCGGATTCGCGCAAGGATTTAAGAGCATTTTCGTAGTCACCTATTTCAAAATAGCCTCTTCCTTCAAGGTCGCAAACGCCAAACAGATCTTGATGTACGTAAGGCTTCAGCTCGCTTGCGTTTTCAAGGCGGTCGTGACCCTCAAGCGTATGCATCGCGCTGCGCAGCTTATCTGTTATTTTGGTCGGCCAAAGCTCCGGCATTGAATAAATTATACTTTTTGCATCATCATAACGACCGATCATTTTATATACCGATGCTAAACTGGATTTTGTGTTTGAAACGATAAAATAATCGCTTGTCTGTGAGAGCAGTTCCTTTGCAAGCGCTATCGCCTTGTCGCAGAGCTCAAGTGTGCCGAAATTTCTCATATGGCACTCATAAAGATCAAGGAGTTGATCCTTTATCTCAAGTGCGCCGGGATAAGCGGCTATACCGTTTAGATATATTTCTTCCGCTTTGTCAAAATTTCTCCAGAAATATCTGCTTGCCTCACTTAAGATGCTTTCTACCTTGCTTTTTATCTGTGTGGAGTCATAATCGAATAACACATCAATACTGACACCGAAATATCCTGCGATTATCGGCAGAAGAACCGTGTCGGGATAGCCCGCGTTCATTTCCCACTTGGAAACCGCCTGCGGAGATATTCCGAGGGTGTTTGCAAGCTGTTCCTGAGTGATAGAATTCTTTTTTCTCAGCTCGCGTATCTTGTCACCGAAATTTGTCATTTTGTTCAAATCCTTTCTTGGTTTTGAGCAATGGTGCCTTGCTTGACTATATTATACACGGGGCGGTGAGAAAAAACAATAATCTTATTTTTGTAAAAAAACAACTTAAAGTTGAGTAGGTTGAGCGCGTGATAAAAAACGAGCTTCATTCAGAGGGTCGTCTCTGTATGAAACTCGTTTTACATATTACTTTATTTTCGCTTCAAACTCGGCTATCTTGCCGTCTATTATCTCCCACGGCTCGACGTCTCTTGTTGGGTCAAATGCGTCAATCGGCTCGGGCTGATGTTCGAGAGCCATATACGGCTCAAAGCCGAACTTTTTATAAATGCGGATAGCCTGCCAGTTCGGGGTACCGGTAACGCAGAAGCACGGGCCGGTAGCTCCCTGCTCGTGATAAAGGTCAAGCGCGTAGGTCATCATCGCTTTGACGATGCCTTTGCCCTGAAATTCTTCTCTCGTTGCTACCCAGTGTATACGTCTGAAATATCCTTTGCATACCTCACTGCCTTCCCAAAGGGAGAGAATCGCGGCTACTTTGCCGCTTTTTTCTTCTATCGCAAAAAGGCAGGAGTCCTTAAGGCGCGCCCAGACATCGGTATCGCCCATAAATTCATTTTTGAACAGCTTGAGCCCCTCTTCAAGCGATTCAAGCTCAAACTGCTCTTGTGCGATTTCCGCCCATTCGTTTTCGTATCCGTCTTTGTAACTTGTGATGTAAAATCCTTCGGGCAGTTCATAGCGGGGATATTCGCTCATATCCATTTTTACCATAACTACGCTGAGGTTTTTTACTGACTTGTCGATCATAATTTTCCTCCTCGGACTGTGTTTATTCGTTTCTTAGCTTTCTTATATGGAAATAAACGGGTATCGCCGCGAGCGGGAACAACATTCCGACCAGCATACCGAGCTTCATTCCGAACTGCTCGGGCGCGAGCCCGATATTTACGGCGAGGTCAGATAGTGCGGGATTTGCCGCGGTGAAGTCGGTGATAACGCCGATAAACTGCGAGCCGACAGAACCTCCGAGGTCGCCGCCCGCCGCCATCATAGCGTAGATAAACACGCCGCCGTCAGGAAAACGGTCAGACGCGACGACAAGACTTCCCGGCCAAAGCATCGAGGTGCAGAATCCCGTGAACGCGCAGGCGAGCAGTCCGATTACCGGAACGGCGGATACCGCGCATATAAAATAACACAAAGCCGCGCCTATCGCGCCGAAAAACAGCGCGCGGCTTACTTTTTTACCTATCTTTGAGTACAGCGTGCGTCCGAATCCGAGTGCCGCGGCAAACAGTGCGACTCCGAAAATGTCTCCCCAAACCTTGGGGATTCCGAGCGCCGCCTCAAGATAACCCGAGCTCCACTGAGCCATGGTGCATTCTGACGCGCCGCCGAGAAATATTGCCAAAACGCAGAGCCATACCCCTTTGTTTTTCAGCATCGCGAGCGCACCCGATACCTTTTGCGGCGTTTCCATTTTCGGGATTTCCGAGCCGAGAAACAGTACGAGCGAGGTCAGCGGAACGAGCGTGAATATCAGCGCAAGTATCTGCCAGTTTTTCGCTCCGAAGGTGAGGAGAAACAGGGTACTGAAAATTATCATTGCTACCACTCCCCACGCGTATATCGAGTGGAGCTTGCTCATCTCTCTGTCGGGATCTTTTGACGGGATAGCCGCGACAACAGGGCTTATCAGCACTTCTGCAAATCCGCCGGATGCGGAGAATATCACAGTACCGATGACCAGACCCGCGTACACCGCCTGCGGGAACAGAAACGGCCACACGGCGTAGATTAAAAATCCGGTAGTTGCAAGCACGGGAGTGAATTTTACTGCCTTTGAGATGTTGAATTTATGCGAGAAAAATGAGAATGCCAGGTCTACCCCGAGCTGGGTAAGGAAATTTATAAGCACGAGAAGTCCGAGCAGGGAATAGGATATTCCGTACATTGACCTGAACGTGAGAAAGAGTATCGGCGAGAGGTTGGCGACTATTGACATCGTGACGTTAGTCGAATAGCATGCGAATTTAAGGCGTTTGTAGTTCATTGTTTGAATCCTTTTGAAAATAATAATACTTCTATATATTATCAAAAATTCGACGTTTTGTAAATAGCAGAAATGAGTTTTTGGGAAAATAATTGAAAATCATAACAGGAGCGTTTGCATCTGTCTGCGAAACGCTCCTGCTATTTTACTCGTTTTCTTTTAATTTCTTGTTTATTTTTTCAATCAGCTTTTTCTCTTGTCTGTCCGCGATAATAAATATTATTGTCATTGGAATCATGCCGCCGACAATAGCCGTAATAAAATAACGTACATAATACGCCGCACTATCGTAATTAAGTATTCCGAATATTCTGAGAGAGAAAAAAATTACGGTTATGTTCAAAATAAATGCGAGTATCCTTCTGCCCCAGAGCTGCTTTTTCGTACAACCTCCTTTGAAAACAAACAAATTTATAATCTGGATCGGTATAAGAGCAATCGTTATGGCGGTGAGCAAATTTATAATTGTTCGGCTTTCTGTCGGTTTAAGTAAATGTACTATTAAACATACTATTGTAACCATTCCGACCGACATGAAATAATATTTGAAAAATTTTTTTATTTTCTTCATTGATCTAAACCCCCAATTTCTCTTTTATAACATTGATGTACTGCCGCGAAACTATCAGCTTTTCACCGTTTACAAGAGTAACGCAAAGACGGCTGTTTTTCTCGGGTTTGATACTTCTTACCTTTTTCAGATTTGCAATAAATGATTTTGATATGCGTGTAAACGGTGTGTTTTCAAGCTTTTCTTCAAGCTGATACAGTTTAGTCAATGTTTCATAGGCATCGTCTGACGTATAGAAAAAGACCTTTCTGTCTACCGTTTCACAATACAGTACTTCTGTAAGCGGAATAAAAAATGTTTCACTGTTTTTTTGACCCGATACGGTGTTGCCGAACAGCGCGATGTATGAAACAAGTTCTTCAAGATCGCGGTCAAAACTGCTACAGGTGACGGTTATCTCCGTATCGGTAATGCGGTCATCCTGCTTTATGGATATTTTCATCAGTGCACCTCCTTTGTAGGTCCATTATATAATATCGACATACAATAAATCAAGCGGCTTTTCGCAAGTTGCAAAAAAGCCGCCGATAGATACAAAACAGTTATATTTTTATGCCGACAGTAGTTTGTTATTTTCTTTTTTTAAACTCAAGCTGAGAGATAACGATTCCTGCGAAGATCACGGCACAGCCGATATATCCGAGGACGGTGATGTTATCAATTCCGAACAGCACTCCGCCGACGGCGGAAAATACCGATTCAAGCGAGAAAACGATTGCCGCAAATGTCGGGTCGCTCCGCTTCTGACCGACTATCTGGAGGGTGTAGGCGATGCCCACGCTCATCACGCCACAGTACAGAATATCCCACTTTGCGTCAATGATGTTCGCGACCGAGAACGCGTCAAGCTCAAACGCGAGCATACACGCGAGGCTGAGCAGTGTGCAAACGAGAAACTGCCCCCACGCAAAGGAAAGAGAGGGAAGCTCTTTTGCAAAATAATCGACCGAGATCATGTGTGCCGCCCAGAAAAACGCGCCGATGAGGAGCAGTATCTCGCCAAATCCGAAGGAAAGTCCCTCGCCCGCTTTAAAGCAGAGCATGGAAAGTCCGACTACGGCAAGCACCGCGCCTACCCAGACCTGGATTTTCGTTTTTTTACGGAATATCAGAAAGTACATCACCGGGGTGAGTACGGTGTATATCGAGGTGATAAATCCCGCGAGTCCCGCGCTTCCGGTGTGCTTGATGCCTATCTGCTGGAGGCTTGATGCGATACAGAGAATGGTACCGCAGACTATCCAGCCGGGGAGCATTTTTTTGAGTTTTACCTCGCCGCTGCGTATCAGTTTACCCTCAAACGCGAACACCACGGGAATGAGGGATACCGTACCGATAACGAATCTTACGGCGTTAAAGGTAAAGCTGTCTATTGCCTCTGTGCCTTTTACCTGAAATACGAAGGCAAATCCCCAGATTATCGCGGTCAGGAACAGGCAGAGGACTGAAAGATGTTTTTTCATTATATCAGGATATTAAAGAACGCAGCCGAGAAATTCGCGAGTGCGGTCGTTTTTCGGGTTTTCGAATATTTCTGCGGGAGTGCCTTCCTCGACGATAACGCCGTCACTCATAAAGATTATTCTGTCCGCAACTTCGCGGGCAAATCCCATCTCGTGAGTTACCACCGCCATTGTCATACCGTCGCGCGCGAGCTTTTTCATAACCTCAAGTACCTCGCCGACCATTTCCGGGTCGAGCGCGGAAGTAGGTTCGTCAAAAAGCATTACGTCAGGCTCCATGCACAGCGCGCGCACGATAGCGACTCGCTGTTTCTGTCCGCCGGAGAGCTGACTTGGATACGCGCCCGCACGGTCGGCAAGCCCTACCGTTGCGAGCAGGTCGCGGGCTTTTTTCTCAGCTTCTTCCTTTGATTTTTTCAGAAGCTTCATGGGCGCAAGAGTCATGTTTTTGAGCACGGTCATGTGCGGGAAAAGGTTGAACTGCTGGAACACCATTCCCATTTTCTGACGCATCTTATTGATGTCGGTCTTAGGGTTCATTATGTCAACGCCCTCGAAATATATATGGCCGTCGGTCGGCTCCTCGAGCAGGTTGAGCGAGCGGAGAAGGGTGGATTTACCGCTTCCCGAAGGGCCGATGATAACTACCACCTCGCCGCGTTTGATCTCAAGATCAACTCCGCCGAGCGCGTGTATAGTACCCTTGAAGCATTTATGTAGATTTTCGACCTTTATGATAGGTTCGTTTGCGTTGTTCATAACTGTCTCACTTTCAAAAAGATTAGCGTTCGTTGTTTCTCAGCTTTTTCTCAAGCATACTTACCAGCTTTGAGAGCACGAGCACCATAACGAGGTAAATAAGCGCGACGGTAACGAGAGGCATAAACGCGCTGTACGTTGCTGCGCGGATAGCGTTACCTGCGTACATCAGGTCGCCCAGACCTATGTAGAACGCGATAGAGGTCTCTTTAAGAAGCACGACGAACTCGTTTGCGAGCGCGGGAAGTACCGCCTTGAACGCCTGCGGGAACACGATGTGCATCATAGTAGCCATATAGCCGAAACCGAGGCTTCGACCAGCTTCGGTCTGACCGTCGTCAACCGACATGATTCCGCCGCGGACTATCTCGGCAACGTACGCGCCCGAGTTAAGACCGAAACAGATTACCGCGGACAGGAACTTATTTATTCCGAGCGGCATAAAGATAACGAAGTAGATTATCATTATCTGAACCACTACCGGAGTGCCGCGGATAACGGTGAGATATATTTTTGAAATACTGTTGAGTATTCTTATGATTATTCCCGGGTGGGAGAGCTTGTCGCAGGTGCAACGCACGAACGCCACGAGAAATCCGAGAACTATACCGATCACAAGTGCGAAAATGGTTAGCTCTATGGTGGTGGCGAGACCCTTGAGTATGGTCACCCAGCGGTCGTGCTCTATGAAGTTTTTGATAAAGTCTTTTTTGAGGTCGTTGAATATACGTCCGAGCGTGGAGGAGGTGTCCGGCTTTTCCGCGGTGTATCTCGGAGCGAGACACTGGTTAAAGCCCTTGTTTACGTTGCCCGACTCGATCTCTTTTTCTACCTCTTTAGCGTTCTCGGTCACAGTGTAGCTCTTGATCTCGGAGACCTCTTTGGTGACCTTTACGATTCCGCCGTAGACGGTGTCTACCGCCGTGTCGTCGGTGTATACGACAAGACCTTTGTCTTTAGTCTCGTAGAGGGTGATCTCGCAGTTTACGGTTACCGCCTCGGCTGATGCGATAAGCTCGGACAGTTTGTCCTGGAACTCGAGCTTGAAGTCGAGTGCGGACTTGAACATAGTTCCGTTTGACTTTTTAACGTTTGAGGAAAGGAACTCGTCGTAGTTTGGCGATATTGCCGAGTACGCGTCAAGCGTTTTTACAGTGCAGCTTGCCGTGATGTCCTTTTCAGTACCGTAGTTAAGCGAATCTACCGTGATAACTGTGTTTTCCGCTATTACTTTAAGCGGATCGGTTATCGCCATTTTATTAAAGGCTTCGGTAATCAGCGTCTGAACTTCTTCCTTTGAAACGGAAGCCGCCGTGGTTTCAGAGCGTACGCTCAAAAACAGAGCTACTGCCGCCGCTATTATTATGACTGCCGCGACTATGACGGCGATTATCTTTTTCTTTGACATTGTATATCCTCCGATTGACTTGTTGTTTTACTTAAAATAGGTTAAATCGTTATTTAAAAAGTAAGCTTCTTACTGCTTAAATAACGATTCAACTTACCCGAAACAAGGGCTGCTGCGTGTGCAGCAGCCCTTAGTTCTAATATCAGGGTAAATTTACTCAGCCTTTATGTACTTACCGATGATGGTATCGATAGTGCCGTTTTCGGTGAGAGTCTCGAGAGCAGCGTTGATCTTGTCAAGAAGATCGGTGTTCTCTTTCTTGATAGCGATAGCGTAGTCCTCGATAGCGTAGTCGGTGTCAAGGATCTTGAGACCTTCGTTCTCAGCAACGAATGCCTTTGCGGGCTCGTTGTCGATGATAACAGCGTCAACGTCGCCGCCCTTGAGAGCGATAACAGCGTCAGCGCCCTTACCGTACTGGGTAACGTTGTCAGAGCCGTAATCGTCGGATGCGTAGATGTCACCGGTGGTACCGAGCTGAACGCCTATCTTCTTGCCTGCAAGGTCGTCGATAGTTGCGATCTCGGAACCTTCAACAACGATAACAGACTGAACGCCGGTAGCGTAGCTGGAGGTGAAGTCAACCTCAAGGAGACGCTCGTCGGTAACGGTCATGCCTGCCATACCGAAGTCAACCTCTCCCTGCTGAACAGAGGTGATGATGGAGTCGAACTCCATGTCAACGATCTCAAGGGTCATACCGAGCTCAGCTGCGATAGCTTCAGCGATCTCAACGTCAATACCTACGAAAGCGTCGCCTTCCTTATATTCATAAGGCGGGAAAGCTGCGTTGGTACCCATTTTGATGACCTTTACGTCATCGGTCTTTCCTTCAGTGGTGTCTGCTACGGTGGTATCTGCTACAGTGGTGTCTGCGTCGCCCTTGTTGTCAGCGGGAGTTTCGTTACAAGCCGCAAGACAAGCTACGAGCATAAATGCGCAGAGCATAAGTGCAAGTATTCTTTTCATTTTTCTTTCCTCCGAAAAGTCATTATAATTTAGCATCTTATATTCTATCACAACGAGAGACCTTTTTCAATAGCTATAAATTAAAAAATATGCAGTAATTTGTAAACATACTGCATACTTTTTAATATTTTGCGTATTTATTCATCTTTTCAGAAAAACAGACCTCTTTTTTTGTCCTTCGGGCGGTTTTGACAGCAGTCCCCGAGAGAATCAAGACGGACTAAAATTATATCTTCTCCGATTTTTTCTATGTTTTCCCACGGAATGACCACGTCGTCGCGTCTTGACAGTCCGAGAACACCGCAGCACTCTCCCGGTACGACTATCGAGCATATCCTGCCGTTTTCCACGTCAAAATTCACGTCTGTGATATACCCGAGCCTCGCGCCGGTGCACACGTTTACAACCTCCTTGTTACGCAGATCGTTGGTACAGCTTTGCATAATCTTGCTCCCTTCGGCGTTTTTCTCTCTACATTTATACGGCGGGCGCAAAAAAAGTATTACACCGCCGTGGAATATTACGCGGTCGGACAAAATATAATGTAACACAAAACGATTCGGAGGACGAGATATGTTTATCTATTCACTCAGGGCAAGCACTCTGAAATTTTTAGGCATCGCTTTTGCGGGTGTGGCGGCGCTTGTTGCTATTCTTATAATCTTTCCGGGCGGTGAGGCTCTGCCCGCTACCTCGGACGGCACGCAGAACGTAAACTACGAGAAGATCAAAACGGCAGAGGACCGCATTGATTTCCTGCTTCAGTTCGGGTATTCGGTGGAGCCGGAGGCGGCGGAGGAGAAAAAGGTCACAATTCCGTCCGAGTTTGACAAGACGATGACCTCGTATAACGAGCTCCAGAAGGAGACGGGACTTGACATCTACCGTTACAGGGGCAAGGAAGTGGATTTTTACAGCTACGTCGTGACAAATTACCCCGGGTATGACGGACGTGTGCTGGCAAATCTGCTTATCTACCGCGGACGGGTTATCGGCGGGGACGTTTGTTCGGCTGACGTAAACGGCTTTATCCACGGGCTGAAAACGCCGTAACGAATAAAACTTTATATAATGTTCCGCCCGTGTCATCCTTGAGCGCGGAATGACCGAAGGTCATTCAGGTCGAAGGATCTCAGGCGGATATAGACGGTGCAAAGGAACTCAGATTTTTATTGATTTTTTGCCGATAATATTATATAATAGCAGTATAATATTACTTTTGGAAGGCAAAAAATGAATCTTACTTACGTAGCAACCTGTCTTTTCGGGCTTGAGCATCTTCTCGGCGAGGAGATAAGTGCCCTTGGATACAAACGCATAGATACTATAGACGGCAGAGTCACCTTTCTCGGTGACGAGAGTGCCGTTGCGCGCGTGAATATCAATTCCCGCTATGCGGAGCGCGTTTTTATCAGCCTCGGCTCTTTCGGCGCGACCACCTTTACCGACCTTTTCGACGGAGTAAAGGCACTCCCGTGGGAGGATTTTATCACCGCAAACGACGCGTTCCCCGTCAAGGGACACGCGATAAAAAGCAAGCTGTTTTCCGTTCCCGACTGCCAGAGTATAGTCAAAAAGGCGATAGTTTCAAGACTCGGCGAGAAATACGGTATAAGCTGGTTTCGCGAAACGGGAGTAAAATATCAGGTGGAGTTTTTCATCTTCCGTGACAGAGCTACCCTGATGATAGACACGTCCGGCACCGCTTTACACAAGCGCGGATACCGCCCCCAGCAGTTTGTGGCACCTCTGCGCGAGACTCTCGCGGCGGCGATCGCGGCTACCGCGCGTCCGCGTGAGGACGTGCTTTTCTGGGATCCGTTCTGCGGCTCGGGCACTATTGCTATCGAGGCTGCTATGCTGATGACGGGACGCGCACCGGGTGTGGGCAGAGGGTTTGCGGCGGAAGCGTTTCCGCAGTTTTCTGCCGAGATATGGAAAAGCGCGCGTGAACAAGCGCGCGATTCGGTGAAAAAAAGCGCGTTTGAGGCTTACGCGTCAGACATTGATCCCACGGCGGTGGATATTGCTCGCGAGTGCGTGGCTCACGCGGGAGTCGGTGACAACGTAAAGGTGTTCCGTCGCGACGCGCTGACCATAACCACCGAGGGCAGGAGAGGCACGATCGTTTGCAATCCGCCGTACGGCGAGCGAATAGACGCAGAGGGCGGCGTGGATAATCTCTACCGCAAGATGGGCAAGCATTTCGCTACCCTTGACGCGTGGCAGATCTACGTTATTACCTCTCACCAGAGATTTGAATCTCT
This sequence comes from uncultured Lachnospiraceae bacterium, assembly GCA_964525525.1. Lineage (GTDB taxonomy): Bacteria > Bacillota > Clostridia > Oscillospirales > CAG-272 > RGIG2161. The sequence goes on from CAZGHD010000003.1 coordinate 27,298, forward strand.
CTACGGCAGACGCGCCGATAAGGTGAAAAAGCTGTATAACGGAATGATCCCGTGTAATTTCTATCAGTATTTCAAGAGGCGGGACAGATAAGTTAATAAGAAAACGTCCGCGCGGCATGGAGGTTTGCCGCGCGGACGTTTTATCGTTTTGTACTGTTTTTAATTTGTTTCCTGTGATTTAATTGAATTCAGTACACTCTCTTTATATTCTTCAAAAGACATACCGTATATTTCTTTGAAAATTTCAAGCTGTTCTTCTTGGCTATAGCGTCTGTAGTAGTAATCGGTGTGTCTGGAGACCTTATTCGTGTCTTCTATGCTTGATACCTCGCCGTTACCGCTGATAAGATACCTTGAAACTGAGCATACCGCGCTCATTTCATATCTTTCGTAATAATTTCTGATGCTGGCTTCGGCTATGTTTTTTACGTCCCAAACGATCTCTCCGGTGGTGGATACGTTGATCTTTGCTCCCACTGCGCCGTCGACAGAGTAAAATTCTTTTACCTTACCGTCCTCGGGATCGCATACGAGAAGCATTGCAGTGTAGTTCTCTTTTACCTTATCGAGAAGCTCTTCGTCGGATATATTGATCTCCGAATCGGTCAAATCCTCTCTGTCTTTTGCGGACATATAATTTCCGCGCAGAGCAAACTTACCGTCTGATTCGGGAACAACATAGCTTGAAATATACACGTCACCGTCAACTTCGGTTATATCGGTGATTCTATGGATAGATTCATTTTCGTTCAGCCCAAAGCATGAGACGTAATTTCCGTCACGGTCAATTTTGAGGATAACGTTGCTGCTATCGTCACTGTCATTGGATACCTGAACAAGATAGCCGTCATCTACTCTTGTAACGTTCTTAATCGTTATCCAATCAGTTTCAGTGGTTTTGGTGCTGATTACGTTACCATCAGAATCTATAACTGTAAAGATCAAGTAGAAATGATCTCCATTAATATCCATATCTATGGCACTTCCGACTATGGTGAGGGTTTTGTCTTCATTTTGGAATGCAGCGTTTATATACTCAAGCGTAAAACTACCGTTCTCAAAATCAGTATCTGAATAATCTTCTTTGATGAGATCATAATTTTTGATATATCTTACCTGTCCATCATTCTCAACGTATGCGAGCAGTGTTTTGTCCCATACGCCAAGACTACGGCCGTATACTGCATATCCGTCATCAAGCTTTGTCCATTTTGTGGGACCCTGCATAACGTCAAAGGTTACTCTCCACTCTTCACTGTCGCCGTTGTACTTAATGAATTCAAAAGGCTCAACTCCAAGCTCCTCGGGAAAGGTCAGTTCGATTCTTTCATCGTACTGCTCGGGGTAGTTAATATTATTGTTCCAGAACTCGGCAACGCTCTCGGGAGAGTCCGCAGATATTGCGTAACCTTCTATATCTCCCTCGTAAACAGAGTTCTTGATAACTTCCGCGGTGGAAGAAGAACTGAAGGTTTGCGACGTAATATCACGGTAAACGTTTTTGACCTCTGCACGGGTAAGTCCCTCGGTTGAGAGGTTGTATTCGTCAAAGAATTCTGTAGCTGCCTTATATTCGGCAGCCTCTACCGAAAAGGCGTATCCGCCTACTCCTGCGCCTGCGCATATTGCTATGGCAAGACAAGCGGCAATAGCCGATGCAACACGTTTTGTCATAACTTTTCTCCTTATGTTTTTCTTGCCAACGATTCTTGCTTCAAGGCGCTTTAGCGTAACGGGGTTTACCGGTTCGTCTGTGAAGCCGTCCCCCAGTATAGCATCAAGCTCTTTTGCAGAAATATTGTCAAAAAAATCATTTAAATTTCTTTTCATTAATTGCCTCCAAGTATGCTTCGTAGTTTGGATATTGCTCTGTGCGTTCTGGTGTCCACGTTTGAAACGGTCAATCCGATCTTTTTCGCAATGGCTTTTGAATCCTCGCAGAGATAGAATTTTCTTATTATTATCTCTTTGTCCGGCTCGCCGAGCTGTAAAATAGCCGCGGTAAGCGCCTGTCTGTTTTCGGCGTCTTCAAATCCGCCGTCATAGGCCAGGAATTCTTCACACCAATCACAGCTTTCGTCATCGATCGAAATATCTTGATTTTCTTTGTACCTTTGCCTGAGTAGGTCAGATGCATTGTTTCTCGCCATAACGCACAGTAAGCTCCGTATGCTCCCCTTTTCGGGGGTGTATCTGTCAAGGTTGCAGTAAAATTTGGAGAAGGTCTGCGCGAAACAGTCTTCAACGTCTGCTTCACAGAATAAATGCGGCGGCAGCTTTCCTCTGATCACCGACAGAACAAGCCCTGCGTACGTCTGTATTAGGCGCCTCATTCCTGCATCGGGATCATCCCGAAGCAATTTAAGAAGCTCTTCCTCCCGCATTTTACCACCTCCTTCACGGTAGCTTTGAGTCGACTCATATATTATTACGTGTAGAAATACAAAATCTTACACTTTTTTTAAAATTTTAAGGTGATATAAATTCACCTATCGCTTGTATGGCTGAATATGAAAATGAAAAGACAAAAAAACAGCCGTCCGGCAGTATACGCCAAAGGCTGTGTGTGTTTATATCAGAAAATCTGCGAGGACGGACAGGATCTTTTCCTCCGTTTCGGTGATCTGCACAGCCTTGACCGAGGAGGGCAGGGCGTGCGCTTTGAAGGAAACGGAAACGTAAAATCTGTTTCCCTCGGTACCGTAGCCGACCGAGAGGCGAGCCGCGTCCGCCATTCGGAAAAGAAGTGTTGCTTCGTTTGACTTATCGGGAAAAATATCGGATAGCACGGAGTGGGAGTCGCTGTGCGCGACCGACTCGCCGGGGTTTGGCGAATTTGTATATATCGAAATCTCAAACAGCTCGTCACGTTTTGACACGCACATACTTGTCCTGCCCGAGTCTGGGTCTCCCGCGCAAAGCAAGGAGAGGGACAGTATCACCACGGCGCAGAATGCGAGCGGGGAGGACAGCGTTTCCGCGTTTTCGGTAACCTGCGGCATTACGTGTATTTCGGGTGATTTCATCCCGCCGTTTCTCGCGGAAAACAGGTCTGTTGCTTTTTTGAGAATCTCGCACAGATTGATGCGCCGCATAGCGTTTTGCGAAAGTTCTGCGTCAAAAAATGACGCGACGGTCATCACGCGGAGATATTTTTCAAGGAAAATATCTTCACTCACGGCGGGAGAGAGTCCGCCGAGGAGCAGTTTTTCGTACAGAAAACGGGGATTATCGTCGTCCCCTGCATAGGAAGTGATGCTTTCGTCAAAGAATAACTGCATATTCGGCGCGGTGCCTGGGGAGAACGTGTCGAAAAACAGGAGTATTTCCCGTCCGCCTGAGATCATCGGGATAACTCCGCTGGATTCTCTGCGCCCCAAATAATGGCTTTCCGCAAAGGAGTTGAAGTTTTCCCACAGAAAACGTCCCTCGGGCGGAAAGATTTTAGGCAGGTCTCCGCACGTGCTCAGCACCTTGCCGTGGTACGCGAGCATTGCGGGGATGATTCCTTCATTTGAAGGTTGTTTTTTCATCAGTATATCTGCCAGCTTTGCAGCATATTGTCAGCCGCTGCCTGTATCTGCGTTATCATTGTCTGCTCGTCGGAGTATTTCATAGCTACTCGGGGTGAGTATTTTGTAAATATTATCAGATTTTCGCTTATTTTTTCTTTTAATACGTCTGAAAGCAGCTCGTCGCCGTCTGTTTTGGCCGATATTTCGACGGTTATAAAGTCAAGGCGGGAGAGTAGCATATTAAGTCCGAGCGAGTCGGAAGAAAAAACGTCTATATCAAATGCCGCGCTTATAGCGAGCTCGGGAGATGAATTTTTGATCTTTTCAACGTATTCAAAGTGATACGCGTCCTCTCCGCTCGGCACGCTGAGCCCGAGCAGAATGACCTCGTCTATTCCAAGCGAGGAAAGCTCGGAAAGCAGAGCGATCTCGTACGAGCGCAGAGCTTCCTCGGCGGCGTTTTCCGCCTTGAGGTATCTTACGTCAAAACAGCCTATTGCGCGCATACCGTTTTTGTGCAAAGCCTCGGTAACTGCCAAAAGACTTACCTTTTCGCCGCTTTGCGCGGGCTCGTCTCCGTCCTTTGACGAGGGAAACATTCCGGCTACGTCCGAGAGATAAAGCGGATGTCCGTTTTCGTCGGTTAAGCGTATCGTTGCGCCCGAGTACGAGCCGTTTGAGATATTCTCAACCGCATCTTTTATAGTCCCGTCCTCAAGCGTGGTGAGGTCAAGCGGGATCGCCGAAAGCTCGGGAGCCTTTTCTGTTATGTTCAGATCCTCCTCCGACACCGTTACCTCGTCCGGGACGGGGGATGCGTTTGCCTTGGTGTCGGCGGTTTTGTTTTTTAAGTAATTACCGAAAATTACGGTAAGAATTGTTGTTATGATGACGGCGGCGATGACTATTATCAGTGTTCTGTTACCCCGGTGCTTTCTGCCCGTGTTGTAACGGCTGCGATAATACATCCTTTGATTTCCTTTCGTTTTATATTCCTCTGCTTTACGAGACGTAAGTTTCTTTTGCCGCAAAAAGCAGTTTTAATTCGTCTTTGATTCCGTTTGCGTTTTTAGCTATCTGGCCGTAGCCGTAAAAGATACCGCCGCGGTAATCAAGCTTTTCTCGCGCATGGCTTACCTGCGCAGTCATCTCGCCTGACGGATCTTCCCAGTCGTTTTCATATCTGTACGCGGCGTATGAGACGTAGTACTCAACTTCGCTGCCGCGAAGCGCCTCGTCCCACCAATCGCAAAGCGCGGTGAAGGACGCGCGGGAGTTGTCCCGCTCCCAGTATATCTGCGGGGCGAGATAGTCGATATAACCGCCCCTCACCCACGCGAGCGGGTCACAGTATATCTCATAATATGAGGAAAGACCGCTTGTCGCGCTTCCGCCGTTTGATCCGTCGTCGTTTTTCCAGATTCCGAACGGCGCGATCCCAAATTTGCAGTCAGAGTCGGCGGATTTTATCGCGCGGTAACATTCTTCTACCATTTTATTTACGCTGTCTCGGCGGAAATCTCCGAGCGATGCGTGCCCCGCACCGTATTTTAGATAGGTTTCCTCGTCGTCAAATTCCGCGTAAACGCCGAGCGCGTCGGTCACGGGATAGGGGTAAAAATAGTCGTCAAACACGATTCCGTCAAGCTCGTAACGCTCGGCAAGCTCGTAAACTCCGTCTGCCACAAGCTCCCTTACCTCGGGGAGTCCGGGGTCAAAATAAAGTCGGTTGTCCCCGTAGCTGACGGCGTATTCGGGGTGCAGTCTCGCTGGGTGATTTTCCGACAGGTCGTTTACGTCTGTCGTACCGATGGATGCGCGCAAGGGATTTACCCAGGCGTGGACGGCGATACCCTTTTCGTGGGCGCGTGAGATGAGATATTCAAGCACGTCAAATCCGTCGGGAAGCTCCGCGCCCTCCTCACCCGTGAGGTATTTTGAGGTGGGGAATACGTCGGACGGATAGAGTGCGTCGGACGCCGGTCTCACCTGGAAAAATATCGTGTTTGCGGAGAGTTCTTCGGCGCAGGCGAGTATTCGGTCAAGCTCGGACTTTAGCTCTTTTGCCGAAAGTCCCGGCTTTGACGGAAAATTTATGTTGGCTGCCGTAGCTATCCAGAGTCCGCACACCTCCTCGCTCTCAGATAGCGAGTCGGCAGGGGGCATCTGCTCCTCCTCGGGTAATGACGAGGTGTCGGACGTCAGAAGTCCGACGGGGGTACACGAGGTCAAAAGCAGAGAAAGCATCAAAAGCAGCGTGAGTATAGCGGAGTATATTTTTTTCAAACGCAAATCCTCCGAATTTCAGATTCAGATCTCGCGGTAACGTCCAAGGAAACGGAAATTGGTAAGAAAGTCGGGGACGGCGCAAAGGAAGTTCATAACCTCCTCGCTGTCGGCGTTACCCGAAAAGTCAAGGTAGAAGTCGTATTGGTCGCGGTTGTCGCGGGACGGACGGCTCTCCAGCTTGGTAAGGCTCTGTCCGAGCGCGGCAAAGTATGAAAGCACTCTTGAAAGACTGCCCTCGCTGTGCTCAAGCGAGAAACGCAGACTTATTTTATCCTCACCGCCGATAGTCGACGGAACGGCGGAAGCGGGGGCCTTTGCTACCGCGATAAATCTCGTGCGGTTGGCTTTTGCGGACTGAATGTGCTCGTCCTTTACGTCAAGCGAGTATATTTCGGCGCACTCACGCGGCGCGATAGCCGCTTCGCCCGCGCCGAGGGCGGAGACTTCCTTTGCCGCAATAGCGGTGTTGGGGGAGAGAATACGCTCAGCACCCAGGCGGTCAAGATACTCGCGGCACTGTTCAAGCGCCTGCTGGTGCGAGTGAACGTGGACTATATCCGCGTCAGCCGTTCCGCGGGGAACGAGCAGACAGTGGTCTATCGCTATGGTGGTTGCCGCGTTTATATAAAGAGAATTGTTCATAAGGAGACTGTACACCGCGTTTACCGAGCCTGCGGTGGAGTTTTCTATCGGGAGAACGCCGTAATCTATCTCGCCTGCCTCAACTGCGGCAAAAACGTCGCTCCACTCGGGGTAAAACACGGGAGAAATATCGGGAAACAGACGCTTTGCGGCAATAGATGCGTAGCTACCCGCGATTCCCTGACAGCCTACGCGCGCGTTTTTCGGGAACGGCGCGGGGGCGTAGTCGATAACTCTGTTTTCGTCCTTTGCGTGTTTTATGTACTGATAAAGACAGCTCATTGCCATTATCGCGTCAAAGCTGCCCGCGATCATTGAGGCTATATTCTCGGGTGCGGCGTCTCTCGCGGTGGCGATTACGTCTCGCTCACGCGCGCGGTCAAAAACGGGGAGACCGTTTTCGCGTTTGTAATCGGCGATTTTTCCCGCTACCTCCATGCGCTCTGCAAGCAGGGCGGAAAGCTCTGTGTTTATTTCGTTTATTCTTTTTCTTTGAAGATCAAGTTCGCTCATTTTTTTGCTCCGTTTTTTTGTAGTCTATACCTAAATATAATACCAAAATCCCGCGCATATGTCAAGTCGACGTAATATGACGCGGGATTTTTTTAGCTATATTCTGTTTTCTCTTGTCGCTACCGCTTTTTTCATCGCGGCGGCATCCTCCGCCATCGTGCCGTCAGACTCGCAGATTATCCTCGGGGAGAGTGACTCCTTTACTATCACGTCTGCAAGCGGCTCAAACTCCGGCCCGTAGACGGTGTCCTCAAAGGTGAGGTGGCGTTTTTCTCCCGCGCCTGTATATTCGATCTTTGAAAAGTGGCAGTGAAGCTCTCGCGCGACCTTGTCGCCGAGCGCGGTGCCTATCGCGTCAAATACTCTTTTGTAGTCGTCTGCCGTTTTGAAGACTCCGCCGACGTCGCGCGCGTTGAGATGCCCGAAATCAACGACGGGAACGAGTCTGGAATCCGCGCGGCACAGCTCTATCACTTCTTCAAGCGTTCCGAGCTGATTTTTCTTGCCCATAGTCTCAAGTCCGAGCTTGATGTTGTTGTTTTCCGGTTTTATATCCTCAAGTGACTTGAGGGTACGGTCGAGGGTATCTTTGGCGAGGTCAAGCGCCTCCGCACGGGTGATCTTTGCGGCGGAGCCTGTGTGGATAACTATCGTATCCGCTCCGAGCAGATCTGCGGCGCGGAGACTTTGGTGAATATAATCAAGGCTCTTTAACCTCTTTTCCTCCTCGGTGCCGGACAGTGAGATGTAGTACGGCGCGTGGAGCGACATAAGGATACCGCTTTCCCGCGCGGCCTCACCGATTTTACGGAAGGTCTCGTCACTGCCGCGCACGCCGCTTCCTGCCTGATATTCGTATGCGTCAAGACCTCGCGCGGCTACCCACGCGGGTGCTTCAAAGGTGTGCTTTTTGCCCTCTGCGTAAAAGGAATTGCTGTTCCCCGCAGGGCCGAATTTTGCGCTCATTTATACCTCCACTTAAAAAACGGTTTTGTTTAACGTTGTTTGCCGCGTCTGCGATTGAGTGCGGATGCGAGAAAATACGCCGCAGCTATAGACACTATGTCCTTTAGCAAAAATGGCAGGGAAGCTGCGATAAACGCCTCTGCTATCGGGCGGCCGGTGACCGCCGCAAAATACGGAACTCCTACCGCGTGGCAGGATAATATCGCCGCGATTCCTGTCGCTATTGCGGGAATCGGTTTTCTTATATTCCGCGCCGCTCCGCATATTACGGCAAGAGGAATATATCCCAAAATAAATCCTCCGCTCGGCCCGAGAATATGCCCGATACCGCCGGAAAATCCCGTAAACAACGGGAGTCCTATCGCTCCGAGGACGATATACGTCGCCGCCGACAACAGCGCACAGAGCGGTCCAGTGATATATCCCGCTAAAGCTACGGCAAAGGTGGCGAGGGTTATCGGGACTCCGCTCGGCAGCGGAATTGCCGTTTGGGACAATATCGCGATGACGGCAGTTGACATTGCCGCCATCGCGATATTTTTCGTTCTGTTTGAAATTGAGTTAGTGTTTTTTACCGTCACTGCTCAAATTTGCTGAGGTTATCTTTGTTTTCGGTGTAGGAGAATTTCTCGGAAAGCTCGTCTATCTTTTTAAGGTAAGTGTCACCCTCGAGAGCGTACTCTACTTCAAGTTTCCACTTGGGAACAGACTCACCCACGTAGTACATTACGTGGTAGCCGTAGCTGGTGCTGACGATACCAGTATCACCCTCGACTCTTGCGGGATCGTATATCCAATCGTTGAAGGATGCGTCGCTGAAGTGACCGTTGGATACGTTTTCATAAAGACCGCCGTTAGTGTTGGTTGACGAGTCTGTGGAATATTTGTTTGCAAGCGCTCCGAATGCTTCTTCGGTCTGATCGCCTGAAAGATATTCGCTGAGAATTTCGGCAGCTTTATTTCTTGCCTCTTCTTCTGTCTCGTACTGAGCGGGGGTAAGCATTATGTGGCGAATGTTTCTGAGACAGTAGTCATCGCGTGCGGGGTCGGTTGCTATAAAGTAAACGATGTAACGGTTAGTACCTTCGGTAACTGCGCTGAGCCCCTCTTTGTACTCGGCGTTGGGGTCAAAATTGAGAGAGGAAAGCTCGGAAACGGGGACATCCGTAATGCAGGCGTCCTCAACCTCGCCGCGTATTACGAGATCTGTCTTGGCGTCGTTGCCCTCGTATTTCTTTTCAAGGTATGCAGTGTAAGCTGCTTTGAACTCTTCTTCGGTTTTAGCCGCAATGAGAGAATCTTTTGCCGCGATAAGCTCGTCTTTGAGCGCTCTTATTTCGTCCTCGGATGCATCCTCGGGAATGGTGACGGTAAGGGACACGGAGTAGTAATTAACGTACATAAAGTCATCGGGATGCTCTTCAAAATACTTATCGTACTCGGAGTCCTCAAAGGAAAGGTTGTCCATATATTCGGTATACGCCTTGTAAGAGATCGCCTGGAGCTCAAGGCATTTGCGTACGGTGGCTTCGGTAACGCCTGCACCGAAGTAATCTTCAATAAGCGCCGCGGTGGTGGTAGAGGTGTTTTCAGCCTCTGTTTCAAATGATTTCATAGTACTGTCAATATCGGCTATGTCTTCATCCGTCAATGTCATGCCCTTTTCTTTTGCAAGCTCTGCAAACAGCACGTTTGCTTTAAGCTGGGACAGAGCGTACTCAAGATAAAAGTCAAACCAAGTGCTGTCTCCGTATGCCTGATCTTTAAGAGGCTTGTTGGGGTCCAGACCTACAGCGGAGAGATAGCTTGAATAGTTGGCAAGGTCACTCTTGTAAACGGAGTTGAAGAAGAAGGAGATCATCGCGTTGTTGATCTGATAGTTAGACGTGGTCACGGATATAGTTGACTCCATCTCTGCTATTTTTTCCGGGGAGGATACGCTTGAAGTTGTATCAGAGGGATCGCTGCTGTTGTCCGCCGGGGTACAGGATGCGAGAGCGGAGAGCAAAAGAATTGCCGAGAGGATCAGAGCAAGTGTTTTTTTCATTATCGTTTACCTCTATGATTATTGATTTACTTAAAAAAACGGGCGCGTAGCAATTTACACGCCCGTTTTAAATTATGCGTCTATTTTAGCGAGATTGTCGGCGTTTTCGGTATAGTTGTACTTAGTGGTGAACTCTTCAACAGTCTTTGAGAAGTCCTCGTTCATAAGTACGTCGCGAGCCTGTTCTTTCCAAAGTGCAATACCTTCTGACTCGTAGAAGAGTATCTCATAACCGTAGGTCGTGTTTTCAATGACCTCAACGTCACCGACTTTGCGGTCTGCATTGGTTACCCAAGTGTCAACCTCGGTGGTGGAGTCGCCTGCGATGTAGTTCTCGTAGGTAACGGCACTGTCGTCAAGTGCTTTGAAGTTTTCAGCGGTAAGCTCGCCCTTCTTGAAGCTCTCAACAAGCTCGTCAGCTTTAGCCTTAGCTGCTTCTGCGGAGTCAAATTCAGATTTGTTTATAATGATACTGTGAATGTTTTTAGTAAGGGTCTCGTTGCGGTACTCGGTCTTAACGAGCATGATGGGAAGGAAGTAGCTCTCGTTTTCGATAACGGTGGTCTCGTACTGGGTACGTCCGTCAGCAAACGCCCACTTGCCGATATCGGTAGTGTCAGAATAGGGATAACCTTCGTTGAGAGTGCCGGAAATGGTGGTCTCTATCTTCTCGAGCTGATCTTCGTCTTTAGCGTCTTCCTCGTCAAGCTGGGAAATGAGGTAAGCGCGGAGCTTTTCGTCAAACTCCTCGGGAGTCTTTGCGGAAGCGATCTCTTCAGCGATGGCCTTAGCTTCTGCGATAGCTGCGTCTTGATCTGCTTTATCTATACTGCCGTCGTTATCAATGGTGATTCTGAAAGATTTGTAGTCTACGAGAAGAACGTTTTCGGGGTTATCCTTATAGTATTCCTCGTAGTCCTCGTCGGTGTAAACAAGGCTTTCTACGTATACTTCGCGGTACTTGTCAGCAAGGAACTGAAGCTTCATGCACTCGCGGATAGAATCCTCGCTTGCAGCTTCACCGTAGTTGAGCTTGATATAGCCGTCAAGCGGATAACCGTAGATAGATGCGTAAGCGGAGAGCATACTGATCTGATTGTCGATAGACTTATGGTCCTCTTTGGTAAGATCCATGCCGTTTTCCTTAGCCGCTTCAGCGAAGAGAACGACCTGCTTCATCTGGGATTTTGCGGAATCCATGATGTAATCAAACCAAGTGTAGCCCTCGGAGATCTCCTGGCTCTTGAGAGACTTGTTTGTGTCAAGGCCGAGGTAGCTGATGTAGCTTGAATAAGTGTTCAGATAATCCTGATACGTGGAGTTGAAGAAGTAAGAAACTTCGGAGTTTTTAAGCTCAAAGTTATCAGAGGTTATCGAAACTGCGTTGTAGCGCGCGGTGGTAGCAAAGTAAGATGCTACGTTAATACCGATAACGGCAACCGCAAGCAGAATACATACCAGCGCGACAAGCAGACCGGTACGGTTCTTTTTCTGGGTGTTTACTGTTCTTTCCATTTGAAAACCAACCTTTTCTTTATAGTAGTTCTTTTTGCAAAAATAGTCATACATTTAATATTATAACGGATATAAACTCCAAAGTCAATATCAAGTTGCAAAAATAATGCCGCTGATGACGTTTATTGTGCTGCTAAACGTTATCGGCGGCATTATTTTTAGGAGAAACACAAATCTATCACGCTATTAAGTATACACGATACGGGTGACAGCTGTGTGAAAGACTTATGAAACAATAAGAATTTTACGTGTTTTATTCTGCGGCCTCTGTGTCCTCTGTCTGAGTCGCGGGCTTGGTCATCTTATAAGCGACCTGCCAGCCGGTCTCCTCGTCGTAGAGAGCTATAACGCCGGAGGAGGCATTTGAGATATGGCTGTACGCAAACGGGATAACGATCTCGCCGCTTGTGTCTACCATAGCCTTTTTACCGTCGGCAAATCCGATTACCGCAAGTCCTTCAAAATAAGGCTCGGCGTAGGTGTATACCGGTTGGATCACCCATTCGCCCTTGTAGTTCATAAATCCGTAGTTTCCGTTTTTATGGAGCAGGATCATACCGTCAGAATAGGAAACGACCTCGTATCCTGCGGGAAGCGGGAAACGGGAACCATCATTCTTTATTATATAGTCGGTGTCGGAGGTGATTGTGCGTACCTCAGATTCAAGCTCAACGGTGATCTCTCTTACGCGGCACAGTCCGTTTTCAAAGTAGATATAACCCATAGCTTCTTTGCCGTGTGTGAACAGGGGAGTCTGCCAGGAGGCAACTACTGTGCGGCCGGAAGCGTCGGTATAAGTCTTGTCACCGGTGAGAACGGTCTTACAGTTGGGATCAAGATAGTTAAGCTCGTAATTGCGCTCATAGGTAACTACCGTTGCAAGTCCGGTTTGGGGATTTCCGTCGCTGTCCATTACCTGAACAGTCTGGTCTCCGCTCTTGATCGTGATCGGAACCTCAACGTTCTCGCTTATCACCTCGCGGATCTTGAGCTCTACTGCCGCCGCGAGATCCTCGGAGAAGTTGTAAAGACCGTAGTATTTATACGCATCGGCACTGCTTGAGTTGATAAACGACCATTTCCATTTGTCGTTGCGGTATCTGGTGTAACCGTTAGTGCTTCTGCCGTACGTAGGCTCGTGCTCAAAGTAAAGTCCGATGCTGTCCTTTGAGTGGTCGTAGGTGATGTCCTCCTCCACGATCATCTTGAGCGAATCGTCGTAGTGGCAGTAGCGGCCGTTGTGTAAGAACATCGGAAGTCCTTCGGGATTGTAGCAGTACGCGGGCTCGAGCTCAGACTCGTCAAAGGAAACGAGCGGAGTTCCGTCACTCTGGCAAAGGTACATGGTACCCGCGCAGTCGTAGAGGATATATCCTGCGTAAAGAGTAATGGTCTTTCTGTCTGACAGAACGTAATCGACAGCGCCGACGTATCCGCCGTCCGGCGCTTCTTCTTTTACGTTGACCTTTTCCCACATCTGTCTGTAAGAGTAGACGTTCGGAACGGTTACGTTAAGCGCGCCGAGCGCGATTGTGTGCTTATCTGCGGAATAATCGGAGGTGTCGATCGTCGAGCCTGCGTCAAGCAGAGTCTGTTTATCGTCAAAGGTGACGGACGCGGCAGACTGCGTTTCGGGCGCGCCCATCTTGTCGATACTGTCGTATTTCGGCGGTGCGGCAGTCTCTATCGGCGCGAGGGTATCGTAGCCCGATTCCTCGGTCTTGGTCGCACCTTTATTGCGGTCAATAAAGGAAATATCAAAAACACCGCGGACGTACAAAACCGAAACGATGCAGATCAGAACGAAAAGTATCAGCGCGGTTATCTTCGCGATAAAGGACAGCGGGGATGTACTTGAGTTTTTCATATCACTTTTTGCCTTTCTATTTATGGTACCGGCTTCCTGCCAGGATTGACAGACAGCGGTACATTACTTCAAGGGTAAGCGGACGCATTAGCTGGTGCGGAAAGGTGAGTGCGGACACCGACAGGAGCAGGTCTGCCCTTGCCTTGACCTCGGGGGAGAGACCGTGCGAGCTTCCGATTATCAGGGTGATCTCGCCGTAGCCTCTGACCGACACGTCCTTTACGTGCTGTGCCAGCTTTTCACTTGTGAACGATTTGCCCTCAACGGCAAGCGCGATCACGTAAGATTTTGGGTTGATTTTTGAAAGCACGACCGCACCTTCCCGTGCGAGCGCGTCTTTGACCGATGCGTCGGAGGGAGAGTCGGGGAGCCGTTCTTCCTTTAATTCTATTATCTGCGGGGAACAGTACGCGCCGAGCCGTTTTTCATACTCGGCACACGCTTCGCGCAGGTATTTTTCTTTGAGATTTCCGATGGTTATGAGTGTGAGTTTGAGCATATTCGCGTACCTCTTTTCTTCTACTCGGCACTTGGCTGATAGGTTACGCGGTCGGGCGCGGCAACGTTTATGTTCAGCTTGAGTCCGAGGCGGCACACCGCTTCCTTTACGGTTGCGAGCGCAAGCTCGGGGCGGTTGTTTTCCTCTGACAGATGCGCGAGTGTGAGGTCGGTCAGTCCCGATTTAGCTAAAGCGGCGACCGCGACGGCACAGTCAACGTTTGAAAGATGGCCGCGTGCGGAAAGGATCCTCTGCTTTAAGGCGTACGGGTAAGGACCGTTTTTGAGCATCTCGACGTCGTGATTTGATTCGAGCACTACGCGGCTGCAGCCGTCAAGCGCCGTGAGTATCTCGGGAGTTATCTGCCCGATGTCTGTCGCTATCGCGGCGCGGGAGTCTCCGTTCTCAATTCTGTATCCGACGCACAGTGCGCTGTCGTGAGGGGTGATAAACGAGGTTATCTTCATGTCTCCGATCTGCTCGCAGAAAAGCGGGGTATGCGTTTTCAGCACTGAGCAAAGACAACTGCCCCCTCTGACCGAGCGGTCGGCGGATGCGGATGTCATATGTACCGGAATGTGGTGCTTTTTTGAGATTATCTCAAGCGCGCCTACGTGGTCTGCGTGCTCGTGAGTGATGAATATCGCGGACACGTCGCGAATGCTTTTGCCGGCGGAGAGCAGTGCATTTTCAAGCGCGTGGGCAGATTTTCCTGCGTCTATCAGTATGGCGTGACCGCCGCATGAAACGTAGGTGGAATTGCCTCCCGAGCCTGAATACAGGGTGATGACTTCTATATTATTCACGATGCAGAACCGCCGCTGATAATATTTCTGAATATATCCGCGTAGTAAAGGTCGATGACGTCAATGAACAGGACGATGATTATCGGGAGTATCACGAACATCAGCTTTTTTGATATAGCGATGCGTTTTTTCTCGCGGTCAAGATATTCCTGCTTTTCGACGTGGTTCCATTCGCTCGGTAAATCTTCGGGCGGTGTGGGCTTCATCGAAAAACCTCGGTTGAGGAAGAATACTGCGATCACTGCCGCGCCGAGGATCAGGTAGTATGCCGTTATCACTATCTCGTAAAAGAAAAATTTAAGAGACAGCATATAAACGGCGAGGAACGCGACGAATATCAAAAGCAGAAGGAATATCCTGCCGAGCAGGTTTTTGTTCGGCTTTGCTTCGGCGGGGAGGGTGTTTTTGCTGTTTTTTTTCATTTTTTAACCGTATCTTTCGTATTGGTACTTTGGTCAGACTACCTTTACAGCACCGTCGGGACGGACGGTGAGCACGTGGCAGGATGATTTACCGAATGCGGAATCTATGTATTCGCGGTAGGACTCTACGTCTTCGTTTGGTACGAACGCCTGAATGGTTCCTGCAAAGCCGCCGCCGTGAACTCTGTACGCGGCGCGTTTGCCGGAAAGGAAACTCTCGGTCAGGCGCAGAGCAAGAGAAAGTCCCTGCTCGTCCACCTTTTTGGTGGTGTATACGTTCTGAAGATATTTGTAGCTTGAGTCGCCCGATTCGCGCACGAGCGCAAAGAACGCGTCAAGATCGCCGTTCTTCAGTGCTTCTGCCTGGCGGGGCACTCTTGCGTCCTCGGCTATGAAGTGAAGCGCGCGGAGAATAGCTCTGTCGCCAACTTCTTTTCTGAGGGCGGGGATCTCGGATATTACGTCGCTCTCCGAAAGTCCTCTGAGTACGGGACGGCCGAAGTGAGCGGCAACCGCCTTCATCTCGGCGGGAATGGACGCGTAGTCCTCGTTTAAGTCTGCGTGGCTGCCGCCGGTGGAAACGATGCAAAGGGAATATCCCGCGCCGGAGAGGTCAAACGCGAGGGGAGTTATAATAGGCGCGGTGGGATCGGCAAAGTCGATAGCGACAAAGCCGCCGACGGCGCAAGCCGTCTGATCCATAAGTCCGCAGGGCTTACCGAAAAATTTGTTTTCGGCAAACTGCGCGATCTTTGCGATCTCGGCGTTATCTATCTTGCCGTCGTTGTAAAAATGATTAAATACGTTGCCTATCATATCCTCAAACGCGGCAGACGAGGAAAGACCCGAGCCGCCGAGTACGTTTGAAGTGGTGTATGCGTCAAAGCCTCCGACCGAGTATCCTGCGTTTGTAAATCCTTTGGCAACGCCCGCGATTATCGCGCCGGACGTGAAAAATTTACTCTCGTCGGGAGAGGTGTACTCTGCGAGGTCAACTCTGTCGGGGTCAAAACCCTTACTTTTTACGTTTACCGCGCTGTCCTCTCTTTTTGAGGCTACCGCGATTATGTCAAGATCCACTGCGGCGGCGATAACTCTGCCGTAGTTGTGGTCGGTGTGGTTACCGGAAATCTCGCTTCTGCCGCCGACAGAGAAAATGGACACGTCTCTGTCGCCGTATATTTTTTCAAACTCGTTTATTGCGTCAAGATAACGTTCTTTGTGAGACGCGACGGTATTCGCGTTACTTCCGTAAAGACGGATAAAGGATGCGTCAAGCGCACCGGACGTTATACTGTTTTTGATGTCAGCTATGTTCACGAAAAAATCCTCCGTGGGAACTGTATTTTATACTCGTTACCTATTATTATAGCAGTTTTTTGCCTCGGTTACAATATGTTTTTTCGCATACTTGTAAAATATTCGTGACAAAAAAGCTTTAGCTGTGCCGTGTTCACAGAATATTAACAAGCAAGAGGCACTTATGTGATAAAATATAAGGTACGTAAGAGGTGATATTTTGAAAAACGTACTCAAAAAAGCGAGAAAGATAATGCTTTCCGACTGCGCCGCTATGTTTTACGTGGCGCTCTTTACCTGCCTTGTGACAGAAATTATCGGACATAAGCGTCCGTTTGACGGTTTAATAAATCTTCTGACGTCTCCGCACGTTTTCTTCTTTAACGCGCTGATATTTACCCTGACTTATTCTATCGCGCTGTTCTTTAAACGCAGATTTTTCGTCTGCTCCATTATCGCGGCGCTGTGGCTTGTGCTTGGTATTACCAACTGCGTGCTGATACATATCAGAGGAAATCCGCTGACCGCGGTTGACTTTACCATATTTACCGACGGTATCGCGGTTATGCCCGCATATCTGTCGCCGCTTATGATGCTCCTTATCATAGCCGCGTTCGTCGCGGGCGGAGTCGCGGTGACCGTTATGTTCCTCAAAACTCCGAAGTACGAGGTTCGCCCCATCCGCGCGATAGCGTTTATCGCAGGAGTTGCGGTGCTGTTTGTCGCTATGTTCATTGCGTTCCTCTCCTTTGGCGTGGTGTCAAGAAAATACGACGATCTGCTTGAAGGCTATTCCGAGGACGGATTTGCGTACTGCTTTGCGCTCAGCGCGTTTGACACCGGCATCGACCAGCCTACAGATTATTCAAAAAAATCGGTGTCCGACCTGCTTGATATTCTCTCAGGGAGCGGAGAGAAACCTAAGCAGACTCCCAACGTGATCTTCTATCAGCTTGAGTCTTTCTTTGACCTTTCAAGGGTAGAGGGAGTTACTACGTCAGAGAATACTATCCCCAATTTTACCCGTCTGCGTGACGAGGGCAGGGGAGGCAAGATATTCGTTTCCACCATCGGTGGAGGTACAGCCAACACCGAGTTTGAAGTGCTGACCGGCATTGACCTTTCAATGTTCGGACTCGGCGAATACCCTTATACTACCGTACTGAAGAACTCTACCAGCTCAACCGTTTGCTACGATCTGGCAGAGTACGGATATTCAAGCTACGCGCTCCACAATCACAGCGGCAGCTTTTACGGGCGCAACGAGGTGTTTGAGCGCCTTGGATTTGACGTTTTTTCCTCTATCGAGTATATGAATGGCAAGATCGAGACCACCCCCGCAGACTGGGCAAAGGATGACGTTCTGCTCCGCGAGATAAAGAAAACGATCGACGGAGAGGATTCTCCCGCGTTCGTGTTTGCGATAACCGTTGAGGGTCACGGCAAATACCCCGGTGACGTTAAGTGGCCGGATGCTCACATAACCGTGTCTGCAGACGGCAGAGCGGAGAGCGAATACGAATATTACGCCAACATGGTGTACGATACCGACCGCGTGCTCGGTGAGCTTATCGAGTACGTTGACTCTCTTGACGAGCCGACCGTTCTCGTAGCTTACGGCGATCATCTTCCGTCACTTGACTTTACCGAGAGCGATCTTACAGACGGCGACATATATATGAGCGAGTACGTACTTTACGCGAATATAGACGGATTTGATACGGGACTCGGTGACATCGAGGCGTATCAGCTTTATCCCCGAGTGCTTGACAGAATAGGCATTGAGGGCGGAGTCGTGTGCCGCTTGAACAACCGACTTTTCGGCGAGAACGGGTTCTCTGACGCTATGCAGACTATCGCGTACGATATTCTTTACGGCGAGAGAGAAACGTTTGGCGGTGTTGCGCCGTCAAGAGAGACTCCGATGAGAATGGGGCTTTCAGACATCGTTATAAAAGAGGCTTATATTACCGACGGAGTTCTGCACGTGATAGGTGAGAACTTCACAGAATACAGCACTATATATATCGGACCGTGGAAGCAGGAGACGACGTTTATCGCTCCTACGCACATCACCTGCGATGATACTTGGACGTTTCTCAGCAACAGTATCTACGTCGCACAGGTGTCAAGCGATCTTGAAAAGCTATCGGTGACCGAAAACTATATACTTAATTAAACACATTTACCCAAGGGAGAAAGAACTTTGAAAATAATAGCAAGTGACTTTGACGGAACGTTCAACCACGGCGGCGTGGACGACGTAAAACGCGACGCGGTAAAGCGTTGGCAAAAGGCGGGAAATCTCATAGGTCTGGTCAGCGGACGCGGACGCGAGGCGGTTTTGCATATCGCCGAGGAGATCGGAGTGGATTTTGATTTCTTTATCGCCAACAACGGCTCGGTTATTACCGACGGAAAAGGCAATATCATAAAAGAATTCAGAGGCGACGGAGAGGTTATACATCCGATGGTGAGATACGTGCTTGATCTCGGATGCCGCGAGTTTGCGCTCTACAATTCTTCCGTTACCATAATAAAAAATCTGCCCGAAAGATGCAAAAAAGGTGAATATCTCATAGACGACCTTCCGCCCGTTCCGTATTTTACGCAGATCACCGCGTTTATGCCCGGTGACGAGCCGGCACAGCGTATTACCGATGCGGTGAGAGAAAAATTCGGTGACAAGGTAAATCCGCTCCGTAACGGCGGATGCGTTGATATAGTTCCCGCAGGAGTTGACAAGGCCAAGGGAATTTACGCTCTGATAGAGCATCTCGGCGCTTCAAAAGAGGACGTTATCGCGGTCGGCGACAACGTGAATGACAAGGCTATGATAGCGGAATTTTTCTCCTACGCTATGGAAAACGCGGTTGAGGAGATAAAAGCACTCGCGGATAAGAGAATACCGAGCGTGATAGATCTGATAGAGCGCGAGCTCGCTTGACTACGAAAAGGACAGTAACAGAAAAATGAATGAAAAACTTAAACACATACTGAGGTACGTGGAAAAACCGGGCAGATACACCGGCGGTGAGTTCGGTCAGGAGGTAAAACCGCTTGACGGAGTTTTGTGCCGCGTCGCGTTCTGCTTTCCCGATACCTACGAGATAGGAATGTCAAATCTCGGTATGAGGATTCTTTGCGGGGTACTTAATCAAGAGGACGGCGTTGAGTGCGAGAGAGTGTATGCTCCGTGGATAGATATGGAAGAACAGATGAGGATGCACGATCTCCCTCTGTTCACTCACGAAACGGGGGACAGCGTGTCCGACTTTGATATAGTCGCGTTCACCCTCCAGTACGAGCTTTGCTACTCAAACGTACTTAATATGCTTGAGCTTGCGGGTATTCCTATGCTCGCGTCAGATCGCGGAGAAGACGCGCCGATAATTCTCGGCGGCGGTCCGTGCGCTTATAACGCCGAGCCGGTAGCGGATTTCTTTGATATATTCTCTATTGGTGAAGGCGAGGAGGCTCTCCCCGAGCTCGCGCGTCTTTACGTTAAAATGAAAAAGGACGGCAGTTACACAAAAACCGCTTTCCTGCGTGAGGCATCCCACATAGACGGATTTTACGTTCCGTCTCTTTATGACGTCAGCTATAATGAGGATGGTACAATCGCTTCCTGTACTCCGAAATATCCCGACGTGCCCGCACGCGTTACCAAGCGTATAATCAAGGATATGGACGCGGCGTATTTCCCCGAAAAGACGGTTATTCCTTATCTTGAAACGGTGCACGACAGAATAGTTCTTGAAGTGTACCGCGGATGCATACGCGGATGCCGATTCTGCCAGGCGGGTATGGTTTACAGACCTGTGCGCGAGCGTTCACCCGAAAAGCTGTGCAAGATAGCAAAATGCGCTTATGAAAACAGCGGATACGACGAAATATCTCTGTCCTCGCTGAGTATCAGCGATTATTCCGAGCTTGACGCGCTGACCGACGGTCTGCTCGAGTGGACGGACGATGCGAAAGTCGAGCTTTCTCTGCCGTCACTCAGAGTAGACAGCTTCACGCGTGAGCTTATGGACAAGATCTCAAGCGTCAAGACCGGCGGTCTTACCTTCGCGCCAGAGGCGGGAACACAGCGCCTGCGCGACGTTATCAATAAAAACGTGACAGAGGAAGATCTTTTCCGCGCGGTAGGCGTTGCCTACGAGGCGGGAAAAACTCAGGTCAAGCTGTATTTTATGAACGGACTTCCTACCGAGACCGACGAGGACGTCGAGGGAATTGCCAAGCTGGCAAAGGACGTTCTTTCGGTGTACTACCGTACAAAGGACAGAAACAAAATGCGCGCACCGCAGGTCACTGTCAGCGTTTCCTGT
Organism: uncultured Lachnospiraceae bacterium; assembly: GCA_964525525.1. Classification (GTDB taxonomy): domain Bacteria; phylum Bacillota; class Clostridia; order Oscillospirales; family CAG-272; genus RGIG2161. The sequence goes on from CAZGHD010000003.1 coordinate 48,012, forward strand.
TTTATCCCCAAGCCCTTTACTCCCTTCCAGTGGGAGGCGCAGAATACCCTTGAGGAGCTTGAGAGAAAACAGATGCATCTGCGCGACAACATAACCGACCGAAAGATCCGCTACAACTGGCACGATGCGGACGTATCCCGTCTTGAAGCGGTGTTCGCGCGAGGTAACAGAAAGCTTTCGGCGGTGCTTATTGAGGCGCGTAAACGCGGCGTCAGATTTGACGCGTGGGACGAGTGCTTTGATTACGGCAAATGGATGGAGGCGTTTGAAGCCTGCGGAATTGATCCCGCGTTTTACGCTAACCGCGAGTACGGTGAGGACGAGGTTCTTCCTTGGGACGTTATCGACTGCGGAGTTACCAAGGAATTTCTGCTTCGTGAACGCCATCGCGCAAAGGAAGCTAAAACCACGCCGTCCTGCCGTGAAAACTGTTCTGCGTGCGGCGCAAGCAAGCTCGGCGGAGAAAGGACGGTCTGCAGATGAAAGAAGTAAAAACGGTCAGAGTAAAGTTTTCAAAACACTCAAGCCTGATATATATATCGCATCTTGACCTCAACCGCGTGTTCAAGCGCGCGTTCAGACGTGCGGACGTCCCGATGTACTATTCGGAGGGCTTCAGCCCGCACCCGAGATTCGGATTTGCGCTTCCTTTGTCGGTCGGTATATCCAGCGACTGTGAGTTCGTTGACGTAAAGCTGTCCGAGGATATGTCGGCAGAGGCGGTCGGCGCTCGGCTCGCGAAAGTAATGCCTGACGGCATCGAGATACTTGACGCATACGAGTCGGATGCGAAATTCAAGACTATAACCGACTCGGAGTACGAGATCACCGTCGTGTCGGGTAAGATCACCGAGGATATGTCAGAGCGCGCAGGAAAGGCACTTTCCGCAACTCCCCTCACCGTGCTCAAACGCACCAAAAGCGGAGAAAAGGACACCGATATATCCCCGTTTATCCGCGGACTTACTCTCCGTTCCGAGAACGGAAAGTTCTTTGTCAGATGCTTACTTTGCGCTGACAGCGCGAACTACTTAAATCCCGAATATCTTGTGAAAGTCCTTGAAAAGGAAGTTGAGCTTGATCTCAAAAACGATATTTCCTCGTACGTTGAGATAAACCGTACGGGAGTATATATAGACGGAAAAGAATTCAGATAAAGGAGTCAAAAAATGCAGGCACCGAAAGTACTTAAAGAAAGAATTGATTATTACAGCTCAAAGCTGGAAAAGTACCCCAAGATAAAATCTCTTTACAGAAACTGCTGTCCCAACACCATTGAGACCGCGCTTGAAAAGTGCGATGACGGAACCTATTTCGTCCTTACCGGCGACATTCCCGCCATGTGGATGCGTGACTCGACCGCGCAGGTCAGCCACTATATTCCGCTTGCAAAGGATCCCGAAATGGCGGAGATCCTTGAGGGCGTTATCAAACGTCAGCTCATGTATATCAGCATAGATCCGTACGCAAACGCTTTTAACAAAGAAGCTAACGGAGAGGGACACAAAGAGGATCTTCCTCCGCAGGGTCCTTGGGTGTATGAGAGAAAATACGAGGTAGACTCTCTGTGTTACCCGATGCGTCTGCTTTACCTCTACTGGAAAGAGACCGGACGTGAGGAGATAATAAAAGATGGTCTTGAGACTGCTGCAAGAATAATCATCGACCAGTGGAGAAACGAGCAGCATCACCCCGAAAAATCTCCTTATCGCTTTATAAGAACGGTTTACAGCGTGCCGTGGGATACTATTCATAACGACGGTATGGGCGCGCCCGTTGCTTACACCGGAATGACCTGGTCGGGATTCAGACCGAGTGACGACGGATGCCAGTACGGTTATCTGACCGCGTCCGAGATGTTCGCGGTGGTCGCGCTCGGATATATGAGCGAGATGCTCCGAGAGGTCTGCAAAAACGATTCCATGGCTGACGAGTGCGATGCTCTGCGCGCCGAGATAGACGAGGGAATCAAAAAATACTGCGTAGTCGAGCACGAGACCTACGGTAAGATCTACGCCTGCGAGACCGACGGTATGGGCAATTATTCTATGATAGACGACGCGAATATCCCGAGCCTTCTGTCAATCCCGTACATCGGCTACTCTCCTGCTGACGACGAGATATATCAGAACACGAGAAAATTCCTGCTCAGCGCCGAAAATCCCTTCTACTTTGAGGGTGCGTACGCGCGCGGTATCGGCTCAAGACATACTCCCAAAAATTACGTTTGGCATATGGCGCTTGTAATGCAGGGTATGACCTCTGTGTCCGACGATGAAAAACGCGAGCTGCTCGATATGATAGCCCGCACGGACGGCGACAAGGGATATATGCACGAGAGCTTCCACGTAAACGACCCGTCAAAATACACCAGAGACTGGTTCACTTGGCCTAACTCTCTGTTTGCCGAGTTTGTTGAAAAGTGCGTAGACGAGGGCATAATCTGATTATAAAATAAGCAAACGGCAGTAATCAGTCATCCTGAGCGAAGCCCGCCCGAGATTCTTCGACTTGAATGACCTGTGGTCATTCTACGCTCAAGAATGACACGGGCGGGCGCAGTCGAACCCCGGAGGGGTGTCCGAGGATTTTCCTCGGACAGGATCTGATTGTGTATTACTGCAAAACTGTAATAAACAAAAAAACTTGAAAAGGTCAAAATTTGACATTTTCAAGTTTTTTTATTTAGCAGTATTTGATTTTTACGTTCTATTGCTCTCTGCCATCGCGTTTTACAACGTAGTCAAACAGAAGCGCGCCTGCCGTTAGAATAACGGCGGAAACGAATACGTTTTCCAGCATCGTAGGCAGGGCGAGGACGAAGCGGTAAAGTTCCGCGCCGCTTTTGTAATTCAGTGAAAACAGTATGTAAAGAAGGCTTGCGGCGATTATGGGAAGTCCTGCTTTTAAAATGATCCCCGCCTGCCGGCAGAGCGAATAACGCGAGTTTTTTGAGAGTTTATCTTTCAATTTGCTTTCCTCCTATGAATAATAATGTGAAAAATAGTGTATATATAGTGTATATTTATAAAAATACCGATATTTGTAATAATTTTCTTTTATTTATAAAGAAACAGAAAAATACTTTATTAATTACAAGAGGTAAAATGCCCC
>CAZGHD010000004.1:0-22627 GCA_964525525.1 uncultured Lachnospiraceae bacterium
CGTGTACATCTGGTTGGTGTACTACGGATGGCAAATTTATTATAACAGGAGTTAATTATGAGCAACACACAAAAACATATGGAAGAGATATTGAACCAAGGGATCAGCGGGTTTCATCAATATGTTTTAACAGATCCTATTCATTTGGGTTTCGTGAGCCAAAACCTATGTGTCATGCTTGGCGTTTGTGAAAGCGAATTGTTGTCTGAAAACACAGATCTGTATGAACGGGTGGTTCACCCTGCTGATCGTGTAAAATACGTAGAACTGATTAAAAAAGCGTCAGAGAAAGAACAAACTATTACGGGGGAGTATCGTCTAATAAAAAAAGACGGTACCGTGATCTGTGTAAGAGATACGGTTACGTCTAAAAAAAGTGATAACGGAGACTTGGTTGGATATTCTGTTTTATCTGATATTACCGATATTAAAACTGAAAATAACAATCTGCAGTTTCTTAACGAAACCATTCCTTGCGGATTTTTGAAATATACTTGTGAAAAGCAGCCGAGAATTACTTATATCAATCAGACGATGATAGATATACTTCGCTTTCCGAATATCCGGGATGGCGAACTCGATTATCTTGAAATGTATAAAAGCAACATATTCTTGATGATCCCGATGGAGGAACGCCGTAAATTTTCTAAGTATCTGAACCGTGTATATTCCGCTGATGCTCCCATTGCCGGTGAGATGACCTTGCTCCGTTGTGACGGAACACGGGCATATGTATTCGGTTGGGTAACTAAGTGTATAAACGAGCAAGGTGAGGCAGAGTTCCAAAGTGTTTGTATGGATGTTACGGAACGGCATCAAGCCCAAAAAGCAACCGAGACGAAACGTTATCTGAAAGCACTCACCGATGTTTATGACAAAATATTCGAGTTTAATCTTGATGCTAATACCGTGAAATGTCTGCATTGCGGTGACGGTTCATCTTTTAAAATTTTTGAAGATATTTCCATGCAGATAGATGAAGCGTTGGAAAAATGGATATTAAACGCTGTAGAAGCGGATGGCCGTGAGAGTATTCGCAGCTTCTTCAGAGATTTTTGTCAAAAAAAGATGTATGAGCCGGATGCAAAACCTCCTCAAATTACATATAACGCACGTTCTTCCAACGGAGAGATTAAACAGTACGGCGGAATCTTTATTAAGGTTGATGATTCGATCAGCTATTATTGTTGCCGTCATATCCAGGAAACGGCCCAAGAGAGCATTTTGCGAACTGAAAATGATGAGTTAAAGCAGAAAATGAAAGATCTTGTTATGCAGTTTTCTGACGGTATCGCTGCATTTGAGATTTCGGCAGAAGGTATGGTAAAACCTCTTTATGCGAGTGAAAATGTGTGTGAGTTTTTTGGGTATACGAGAAAAGAATGGATTCCTTTGACAGAGAAGTACACACCGATAGAAAACTTCGTTGCGTATAGCGAAGCGGCATACGAGGACTTTGCCGAGTTACTCAGAACGGGAGAAGCGGAATTTGCATACTTCGATTACAACACCGAAACTGAACGAAAAATAAAAGCTATCTGTTCTCAAAAAGAGTCTAACAGTAACTCTCCGAGATATGTTATGCTGTATCAAGTTGATGATACGGAGCAGAGCAATAAGAAAAGTTTACCTGAAAACCGAACTGTCTCGATTCGTACCTTCGGTTACTTCGATGTGTTTGTCGGAGATAAACCAATTGCTTTCAGAAACAAGAAATCAAAGGAATTATTTGCACTTCTTGTTGACCGAAAGGGCGGATATGTTACCTCGGAAGAGGCAATTAGTTTTCTCTGGGAAGATGAACCTGCCAACACCGTAACATTATCGAGATACCGCAAGGTGGCGCTTCGGTTGAAAAACACGTTAGAAGAATACGGTATTTCGGATGTTATTGAATCGGTAGACGGTAAACGGCGTATCGTAATGGAAAACGTACAGTGTGATCTTTATCAATACCTTTCGGGCAAGGAAGAGTACTCACAGCTTTTCAAGGGCAGTTATCTCACAAACTACAGTTGGGGTGAAACTACGCTTGGTGAACTGTCAAACGATTTGGAGTAAGTGATAAACAATGAGTACATATATTCATAAAGTTAATTATTACGAAACCGATAAAATGGGTATAACACATCACTCAAATTACGTTCGCTTTATGGAAGAAGCAAGAATGAGTTATTTGGCTGAAATAGGATATCCTATGACTCGGTTGGAAGTAGAGGGAATTGCTTCTCCTGTTGTTTCGGTAAGCTGTGATTATAAACATCCGACCACTTATAGCGATGAAATCGAAATCGAGGTAACGCTAACGCAGTATACAGGCGTAAAGTTGTTCCTTTCGTATATTATGAAGAACGTTGCTACCGGTGAAATAGTGGCAACAGCGTCCTCCTCTCATTGCTTTATTGATAAAGCCGGGAGGCCAATCGCGGTTAAGAAACGTTTTCCGGATTTTGATTCTGTGCTAAGAGAATCAGAAAAAACAACGTAAACGGTATTGTATTATTAGTGAAAAACAACGTCGCTTTTATTGCCGATATTTCAAACGCCCTCCGATAATTGAACTGCCCCAAATTGTGCGGACAGTACAAAAAAACCTTGTGGGTAGTGGCAATAGTTCTTGTGCGTTGATACTTTCTTGGCATACAATTACCCCCTTGATGTGTTACTTCAATTCACCACATCGAGGGGGTTTTTGTCTATTGTCCGTTTTTAACGGACTTGTTCAATATCCGAGGGATTTAATGAAGATAAATTTATTGCCTACGTCGACCGGCTTCTTTTACTACCAATTCATGCATTATAAACATCAGCGCTAACAGGATTACCTGATATATAGGGAGAATCGCGATGGAGGTATATTCCGCAATCGCTCCGAACAGCGTCGGCATAATCAAATATCCCGTATAGGCAAATGCCATCTGCATACCTATCATCGCTTGAGATTTGTCTTTTCCGAATACGCTGGGAGTCATATGAATGATGCACGGATAAATCGGCGCGCATCCCAGTCCGATGATAGCGAATGCCATCCAAGCAAAGAAATTGTTTAGCGGTACGAACAATAACAGCACACCGCAGGTGATCAAGGCAATTCCCGTACGGATAAGAAAATGATCGCTCAGCTTCATTGCGAGAAATCCGTTTACCAGTCGTCCGAGCGTGATACCGATATAGAACATACTGGCAAAGCTTGCTGCCGCTTCTGGCGAAAATGACCATTTTTGCACCAGATAACTACACGCCCACAGCGACGTGGAAAGCTCCAGCGAACAGTAGCAAAAGAAAGTCAAAAAACACGCAAACGCTCCCGGAATTGCAAAAACATCACGAAAAGAAAGTGGTTTGACAGGGGGATCATCTTTCTCATCGTCATTTGTCTCGATTCCTTTATTCCAAAGCGGCAGGCTGAGAAAAATAACGATAGATAATGCCGTCTGTATCACAGCAACGAACAGGTATCCGTAATTCCAGCTTTCTAAGTGTACAAGGGAAAAACTCATGATATACGGACTTATGGACGCACCGACTCCCCACATACAATGGAGCCAGCTCATATGCTGCGCTTTATAATGCAGTGCAACGTAGTTATTCAGAATGGCATCAACGCCGCCTGCACCGAATCCGTAGGGAATAGCCCATAAAACCAGCATCCAGAACCGGTTGCTGATGGAAAATCCGAATAAACCTATCGCCGTTAATACTATGCTGACGGCGGTCACTTTACCTGCGCCGAACTTATGTAACAGTTTGTTACTATACAGGCTGGACAATATCGTTCCGACAAAAATAGTCGTGGAAATAATTCCGGCAAAGGACACCGGAACCTCCATTTCCGCATGAAGTACCGGCCACGCCGACCCGAGCAGCGAATCCGGCAAACCCAAACTTATGAAGCATATATAAATCAGTACTAATAATAAACTTCCCACAACGTTTTTTCCTTTCTGTTTTGTCCAGCAGATATTATACTTGAATTGCGTCAACTTGTCAAGGATTTTGAGTACCTTTCTTCCTTTAATTGTTTACAAATTCCATTGACAAGTTAAAGTAAAAGGACTATAATAATTAACGCATAATATGTTAAAAGATGCCGCAATATATCACTAACAATTAATGCTTGTAAATATTAAATTCAGGAGGTTGATTATGGACAAAAAGAAAAGAAAAATCGGCATAATCATTTTTGCCTGTATTTCGGTTATTTTGATGATCGCCACGTTTATCGTCAAATCCCCGGGACATCATGGAGATATAGGCGAGCTAATGAAAGATGCGGTGCTTCACGAAACCAATAAGGTCAGTCTTTTCGGGCTGGTTGACGTAAATCCCGGTCTTATTTCGGCTTTCACTGTAACGGGAACGTTTTTCGTATTCGCCTTGATTATGAGAATATTTGTTATACCGCGATTCAAAATGATTCCGGGGAAAATGCAGCTGTTGCTTGAAACGGCGGTCGGATTTTTTGATAATCTTGCAAAGTCAAACAGTCCTCACCGCAATAAGTTTCTTGGAGCGTACGTTTTTACTGCCGGCGCCTATATATTCGTCGGAACGGTTCTTGAATTGTTCGGTATTCAGGCTATCACAACGCACGGTACACCGATTGCATTGCCGGCACCGCTTGCGGATATTAACGGAGCCATTATGATGGGTTGCCTGTCGTATCTTGTCATTCTGTCAGGCGGTATTGCAGAAAATAAACTGCGCGGTGTGGGAAAAACGCTGAAAGAGTTTTCACTGCCTATATCAATGAGTTTCCGTATATTCGGCGCACTGCTGAGCGGCGCGCTGGTAACCGAGCTTGTGTATCATTATATTGCGCTCAGCTACGGACTCCCGATCTTAGTAGGAGTATTATTCACGTTACTTCACGCACTCATTCAGGCGTACGTACTTACAATGCTTACCGCATTGTTCTACGGTGAGGTTTCCGAACCGGCACATGAAACGAAATAAAATTTTAACAACAAAACTATGGAGGTTTTTACCATGAAAAAGAATTTTAAAGGAATTATTGCAGTACTTATTTTGGTAATGATTATGCTTGTAGCGGCTATCCCCGTTCTTGCAGCGGGTGAGTCAGAAGCGGCTACTGACATTGATGTAAATACCGAGACTGTAGCAGAAGAAAGCGGAGATAATGCTCTCAGTGATAAGGCATGGGCCGCCGCTATCGTTGTTGGAATTGCGGCTGCGGCAGGTGCTTTCGGTATGGCATGGGCGATCTCTAAGTCGGTAGAAGGTATTTCACGTCAGCCCGAAGCGGAAGGTAAGATCCGTACTACCTTGATGCTGGGTCTTGTGTTTGTTGAGACAGCTATTATCTATGCGCTGGTTATTGCTATTCTGATCATATTTGTACTTTGAGAGGGAAGGGTAAAGAACAATGCCGCTGAATATAGACCTGCAACAAATTCTTCTGCATTTATTCAACTTTGTCGTTTTGTTTGCGATACTCTATTTTCTGCTGTACAAGCCTGTTAAGCAGTTTATGGATAATCGCACGGAATACTATAAAAAGCTTGAAGATGAGGCTAATGCAAATCTTGCCGAATCCGAAAAAGTAAAAGCAGAATACGCAGAAAGACTTTCTCGCGCCGAAGATGAGATTGCCGAGAGCAAGGAAACCGCGCGCAGAGAGTTGGCAGAGTCGCTTGATGCCAGAAAAAAACAAGCCGAAGATGAGGCAGCTAAGATCATTGCAGATGCAAAAACTGCCGCAGAGCGGGAACGTGAAAAAATACTCAAGGAAGCGCAGGGTGAAATTACCAATATGGTAACGACCGCCACCGAAAAGATCATTTCGAGCGATGATACTTCTGACGCATTTGATCAGTTCCTTCGTGCTGCACAAAGGGGCGATGGCGATGAGTAAGACTGCCGTTTTATACTCTAACACCCCGCCAAATGAAGCGCAGGAAGCAGGATTCAAAGAATTCCTGTCTAAAAAATATAATGAAGATATTTCGCTTGTATGGAAAAAAGATAACTCTGCCCGCGGAGGTTTTCGTCTGCAGGTAGGCTCGGAAATTTACGACTGGAGTACCGACGGACGACTTTCGCAGTTCAAAGAGGCACTTTCAGGTCTGAAAGACAAAAGCGATAATATTATTCCGCTTCTTAAAGAAACTATTAATAACTGGACCCCCAAAGCACTTGCCCACGAAGAGGGCACAGTGCTTACCGTCGGCGACGGAATTGCAACCGTTGAAGGGCTCGAAAACACTACCTACGGTGAGATTTTGATTTTCTCCTCCGGCGTTCGCGGTATGGTGCAGGAATTGCGACCTGATGAGGTCGGCTGTATTCTGTTTGGCAGCGACGAGGAAATCAGCGAAGGAAGTGTTGTCCGCCGTACCGGTAAGACGGCGGGTGTTCCCGTGGGTGAGGAATTCATTGGCAGAGTTGTGAATTCATTGGGTGTCCCGGTGGATGGCAAAGGTGATATTTCTCCTGATGAATACCGTCCAATAGAACATCCTGCTCCGGGTATCATTGACCGTCAGCCTGTCGATACACCGCTTGAAACCGGTATCCTCGCTATTGACTCAATGTTTCCTATCGGCAGAGGTCAGCGAGAGCTGATTATAGGTGACCGTCAAACCGGTAAAACAGCTATTGCCGTTGACACCATTCTCAACCAAAAAGGCAAGGGCGTTATCTGTATCTACGTTGCTATCGGACAGAAAGCGAGCTCGGTAGCACAGCTTGTTCAGAATTTAAAGATCCGTGGCGCTATGGATTACACTGTCGTCGTCAATGCACCGGCAAGTGATTCGGCACCGATGCAATATATTGCTCCGTATGCCGGATGCGCGCTTGGCGAGTATTTTATGGAAAACGGTAAGGACGTGCTTATCGTTTACGATGACCTGTCCAAACACGCTATTGCATACCGTTCGCTCAGCCTTCTTTTGGAACGTTCCCCCGGTCGTGAAGCATATCCGGGAGACGTATTCTATCTGCACTCAAGACTGCTTGAACGCTCCGCTCATTTGAGTGAAAATAAGGGCGGCGGCAGTATGACCGCACTGCCTATCGTGGAAACTCAATCAGGTGACGTTTCCGCTTATATCCCGACTAATATCATATCTATTACAGACGGACAGATATTCCTTGAAAGCGACCTGTTCTTTGCCGGTCAGCGTCCCGCTGTTAACGTAGGACTTTCGGTTTCCCGCGTGGGTGGTGCCGCACAGACAAAGGCAATGAAAAAAGCGGCAGGTGCCATTCGTTTGGATTTGGCACAGTATAGGGAAATGGAAGTGTTCACACAGTTTGCAAGCGATCTGGATGAAACTACCAAAAAGCAATTAACCTACGGGCAGGGACTCATGCAAATGCTGCGCCAGGATCAATACCGGCCGTACAGCCAAGCCGAACAGGTTATTATACTCACTGTCGTACTGCAACATCTTCTGCAGGATGTTCCGGTATCGGAGATAAAAAGTGTTATGGCGGGACTGCTACGGCATTTCAGCGAAAAACACGCCGGTATCATTGAAGGAATTGAAACTACCGGTGTTATTTCGGATGAATGCAAAGAAAATATTATCCGCATAGCTGAAAAGTACTTTAAAGAACGGTGATACGATGGCAACCACAAAGGAAATCAAAAACCGTATAAAGAGCGTAAAAGATACGCAGAAAATCACTAACGCTATGTGTTTGATCGCTTCTACCAAGCTCCGCAAAGCCAAAAGTGAGCTTGATTGTACGCGCCCGTATTTTACTGCGCTGCAGGATGAGATCAAGCGTATTTTCAGAACCTCTGAAAACGTAGAAAGCAGATATTTTTACCCTTCAACCGGTGAACATGATCTTCCGGGATCCTATGGATATTTGGTTATTACTGCGGATAAGGGACTTGCAGGTGCTTACAATCAGAACGTGATAAAAAAGGCTCTTGCACTGATGAGCGAGCACGAAAATCCCAAGCTGTTTGTGGTTGGAGAGTACGGTCGTCATTACTTTACTTCGCACAATATTCCTATTGAGCAAAGCTTTTTGTATACGGCACAGAATCCTACAATCAGCCGTGCAAGAGTAATCAGCAGTATTCTTTTGGATTTATTCAACAGGGGAGAACTTGCGAAAATATTTGTAGTATATACCGATATGCACGGTGCCATAGATTCCGAGGCGCTTTCAACAAGACTTTTGCCTTTTCACCGTGCGGATTTTATCGTGCCGGACAGCCATGAGAAAAAAATTAAAATTCCGTTTGAGTTTGAGCCTACGATGGAAACGGTGCTGGATAACGTCGTTCCGAGTTACGTAACGGGATTTATTTACAGTGCGTTGATCGACAGCTTTTGCAGTGAGCAAAATGCCCGCATGAACGCTATGGATTCGGCAAACCGCAATGCACAGAAGTTGCTTGACGAGTTATCTCTCCAGTATAACCATATCCGTCAGGGCGCGATTACGCAGGAGATAACAGAGGTTGCCGCGGGTGCTAAAAGCATGAAAAGAAAATCAAAACAAAACTTAAATAGAGGAGGTGCGGTGACGTTATGAACGGAAAAATCGTACAAGTATCGGGTTCAGTAATTGACGTGGCTTTCCCGGAAGGAAAACTGCCGAAAATAAAAGAAGCACTTACCGTCACGCTTGACAATAGCGTACGAGTGATGGAAGTTGCGGGACATATCGGTAACCGTACCGTTCGCTGCATCATGCTCTCCGAGAGCGAGGGCTTATATCGCGGTATGGAGGTTGCCGCTACCGGCAATAACATTTGCGTTCCCGTGGGCGGAGCAACGCTCGGCAGAATGTTTAACGTTTTAGGCGAGCCTATTGACGGCGGCGCGCCTATTGATGACCGCACAGAAAAATGGAATATTCATAGAACCGCACCGAGCTTTGACGAGCAGAGTCCTGCCGTTGAAATTCTGGAAACGGGCATCAAGGTCATTGACCTTTTGGAACCTTATCCAAAGGGCGGTAAGATCGGTCTGTTCGGCGGTGCCGGTGTCGGCAAGACCGTTCTGATTCAGGAACTGATTCATAACGTTGCTATGGAGCACGGCGGTTATTCTATTTTTACCGGCGTTGGCGAGCGTTCCCGAGAGGGTAACGACCTTTGGAAAGAAATGAATGAAAGCGGTGTTATAGATAAGACTGCTCTTGTTTTCGGGCAGATGAACGAAGCTCCCGGAGTTCGTATGCGTGTAGCACTTTCAGGCCTTACGATGGCGGAATATTTCCGTGACAAAGAAAATAAGGATGTCCTTTTGTTTATCGATAACATCTACCGTTTTGTCCAAGCGGGCAGTGAGGTTTCAACTTTGCTCGGCCGTATGCCTTCCGCCGTTGGCTATCAGCCTACGCTTGCAGAAGAAATGGGAGCTTTGCAGGAGAGAATTACTTCCACAAAGAGCGGATCTGTAACCTCGGTTCAGGCGGTTTACGTGCCTGCGGATGACCTTACTGACCCTGCGCCCGCTACAACTTTCTCTCATCTTGACGCGACAACTGTTTTAAGCAGAAAAATTGCCGAGCAAGGTATCTATCCGGCTGTTGATCCGCTTGAATCTACGTCAAGAATTCTGGAAGCCAGCGTCGTAGGTGAGGAACATTACAGTATTGCAAGACGAGTGCAGGAAACACTTCAAAAGTACAGCGAACTGCAGGATATTATTGCTATTCTCGGTATGGAAGAACTCAGCGATGAGGATAAACTGACCGTCGGCAGGGCAAGAAGAGTCCAGCGTTTCCTTGCTCAGCCTACTCACGTTGCGGAGAAGTTTACCGGTATTCCGGGTATCTATGTTCCTCTGACGGAAACTCTCAGGGGCTTCAAGGCAATAGTAGACGGCGAAATGGATAAGTATCCCGAGGCGGCGTTTTATAATGTCGGCACGCTTGACGACGTTATCGCCAAAGCCGAGAAGATCAAAAACGGTGAAATATGATGAAGGCTTTTTCACTGACAGTTCTTGCCGCTGAAAAACCGTTTTATGAGGGTGAGTGCGTTTCTCTCGTGCTTCCGACTGTTGACGGTCAATACGGCGTTCAGGCAGGGCATAGTAATATGATTGCCGCCGTTGTTCCGGGTGAGCTTAGATTCACGGTGCCAAGCGGTGAAATCACGATAGCTGCCGTTTCGGGTGGGCTTGTAAAGGTGGAAAGCGGTAAGGTTCTTATACTTGTAGATACAGCCGAACGTCCAGAAGAAATTGATGAAATCAGAGCACGGCATTCAGCAGAGCAAGCTAAAGAAGCCATTTTGCAAAAGAAAAGCATACAGGATTATTATGCTGCTCAAAGCAGAATGGCAAGAGCGCTTAACAGACTTCGCGTAAAAAGTCATCAAAGCAGATAGAATTTGTGTAAGAAAAACACCGTCACCGTAAGGTTTTGCCTTCCTTGACGGTGTTTGATTTTGCTCACAAAAACATATAGTAGCGATAAATTTACAACAAATTATCATACTTGCGATTTTGTGATTGCAATTTTGCGCGATACATGGTAAAATATATACGATCACTCAGATAAACTATGAAAGGTAACTTCTGACATGAGTATTAAATTTGATAACGAAAAAAGTATTTTTACCATAAGCACCAAAAATTCAAAGTATGTTTTTCAGATCCTGTACGGAAAATATCCCGTTCATCTTTTCTACGGTGAGCCGAACGGCGAGTATGACGAACATAAAGTAAATTGGCTTGCTTTTGCTCCTTACTATCCCGAGCACGGCGCAAATTACACTCCCGACCTTTGCAAGAGAGAGTATGCCGGTTTTGACAACGGAGACTTCCGCACGTCTTCTCTTAAAATAAGAAACGCGAACGGAGATATGTCTACCGACCTTATCTATAAGTCTTACAGAGTTTTCGACGGCAGACTTGAGCTCCCCGGACTTCCGTTTGCAGACGCGGATAAAGACACCGAGACTCTTGAGCTTACCATGATGGACGAGCTTACCGGCGTCGAGGTAAAGCTCTACTACACGGTATTTTATAACGAGGATATTATCTCCCGTTACGTCTCTATCAAAAACGGCGGAGAGAACAAGGTCGTTATCGAAAAGTGTATGAGTTTGCTTCTCGACCTGCCTGATCACGATTACGATATGATAAGTCTTTACGGTCAGCACTGGATGGAGCGTAACTATCAGCGCGTTCCTCTGCATTACGGCGCGCAGAACGTTTTCAGCCGCCGCGGAACCTCCAGCCATCAGTTTAATCCCTTTATCGCGCTCGCGGCAAAAGACGCAAACGAAACAGAGGGTAACGTATACGGCTTTAACTTCGTATACAGCGGCAGTTTCCTTGATGAGGTTGAGGTAGATCAGCTCGGTTATACCCGTGTTCAGCTCGGTCTCGGTGAGGAGAATTTCTCGTGGGGACTTGACGTCGGCGAGACCTTCGTTTCTCCCGAAGCTGTTATGACCTTCACGTCAGCCGGTATCGGCCAGATGTCCCGCAACTTCCACAAATTTGTTAAATCTCACATCCTTCCGCCCGAGCCGTTTGCAAACCGTCCCGTGGTTCTTAACACTTGGGAGGCGTGCTATATGGATATTAACGAGGATGTACTGCTCGAGTTTGCTGACGCGGCAGTAGACGTTGGTATCGATATGATAGTTATGGATGACGGCTGGTTCGGCGAGCGCCACGAGGACAATGCAGGTCTCGGCGACTGGTATGAAAATAAAGGGAAATTCCCGCAGGGACTTAAAGCGTTCGTTGATAAGATAAAGAGCCGCGGAATAAAGTTCGGTATATGGATAGAGCCCGAGATGGTGAACCCCGATTCCGATCTTTACAGAGCGCATCCAGATTGGTGCTTGCACTGCAAGGGAAGAACCCGTCTTGAATCACGTCAGCAGCTTGTGCTTGATATGGGTAATCCCGAGGTGGTACAGTATCTCAAGGATAGCTTCACAAAGACGTTTGACGGCGTTGCAATAGACTACTTCAAGTGGGATGCAAACAGACATCTTTCGCCCGTAGGCTCTGCTGTTCTCGATCCTGCAAGCCAGGGAGAAGCGGCATACAGATTTATGCTCGGCAGTTACGAGCTGTTCCGTTGGCTCAAAGAAGCTTTCCCGAACGCAATGCTTGAAAACTGCTCGGGTGGCGGCGGACGTTACGACCTCGGTATGATGAAGTACAGCACCATGATATGGACGAGCGACAATACCGTTCCTCATCACAGAGTCGGTATACAGCATACGTCGATGCTTGCATATCCTGCGGCAACGATGAGCTGCCACGTTTCAAACCACAATAATATTTGTGACGATCCGAGACAGCTTAAATACCGCTTTGAGGTAGCTCTCGGCGGCGCTCTCGGATACGAGTTCCATCTTCCCAAAGCAAACGACGAGGTCAAAGCGGCGATAAGAGAGCAGATCAAAACCTACCGTAAATACGAGAAACTTATTCTTGACGGTGAATATTATCCCGTTGCCAATCCTTTTGAAAAGAATTACAGCGCGTATTATTATACCGACGAAAATCGCGACAAGCTTCTGGTATCTTTCCTTCAGTTCAGACCCGAGGAAGACGCAAGAGAGATCGTCATTCCTGTCGCTGAAGCGATTGACGGAGCCGTATATCTTGACGAGATCAGCGGTAAAACCTACTCTGCCGCTGAACTTAAAGCCGGCGTAAAGGTTATGACCGATAATACCGACTGCAACTCGCAGATGTGGTATTTCGTTAAACAGTAATTATCATAATATAGCAAACAAGCGGCATCACGAAATCAAATTCGTGATGCCGCTTTTGCGTCGTTATTTGTTTTCCTCAACTAAGGCGTAGGGCAGGGGGAGAGTTACCGTTTCCGTGCCTGCTACGAATATTTCTTTGATATTCGTGCCTTCTTCGCGGAAGAAGTATTCATTTATCTCGCGGTCTTTTACGCGTTCTTCAAAATCATAGCGTCCGACCGGCCAGAATACAACTATCGGATCAACGGACTCGTAGTATTCGGAAAATCCGCCACTGTATCCGTGGTGAATGACCTGTAAAAAGTCGGATTTAAGCGCCTCGCCGTATATTTCAAGAGTTATATTGCTTTCGGTGGTTGCGCTGTCAGCGGGGAATAGGAATGACTGTCCTTCAATCTCTATGCGGGTGACTACGCTTGAGTCGTTGAGATTGTAAGTGTTTTCGGGATATACGAGGTCGTAGCTTGCCAGTACCGTAACGACAGCGTTACGGATATGGAATACCTGACCGGGATGTGCTTTTATAATTTCGGTGTTTTCGGGAAGCTGACCGAGCATTTTAAGAACGTTTGTTCTGCGCTTTGTATATTCACCCTCGTCTACTTTTTCAAGCGTACCGTTACCTGTCTCGTCCTCTCCCGATACTCCTTTGAGAATTTCCTCGTTCGGCAGATTAAATATTAATTTTTCTATCTGAAGATCAAATCCACCCTTGTTCATTATTCTTTTGATTGTTCCCCAATGATCACTGTGAAAATGCGTTATGAACCAAGCCGCGATGTTTATGTTGTCGGGATCGGGGGACAGCTCTTTGAGAGCGTTTATAAGCAGATCTATGTTGTGATCCGTATTAATTCCGCCGTCAATCACGATAAGGCTTCCGTCTGCTAATTTGAATATGTAGCCCATACCGTTTTGAAATTCGGTGCCGTTCTCAAGTCCGAGCTGAGTAACCGAGGATTCGTACTCTGCGGTGTATACGTTATCCTCTGCAAGGCCGGGAGTGGTGAACATCTCTTTGGAATCTACAGTAAGACGTACTTCGGATAAGTTAGCGAGGTACATCATATTAACGATACTCTCGTCGTTTGTAAAGGTCAGGAATTTGTTCTCGCCGATCTTGTTTTCGGCATATGCGTCAAGACCGCAACTCACGGCGTGCTCGAGATATGCATCGTATTCCTGCTCGTTGGTTTTTGAAATTATAACTAAGTGAGAGCCGTCTCCGTCGTCAACTATATCGCTAAGAATGCCACCTTGATATGCGGGAATATTGCTGAGCATCTGCTCGGTAACTTCATCAGTGTTCCAGCTTTCGTCAATTACTGTCAAAGCCGCGTCAAGCTTATTCTCGATAATGCCTGTAATAGCAATATTAGCTTTTGCGGTATAGGCAAAAATAACGTATTTGTTGCCAACCAGCTCTGTGTGGTAAGAGCCGTAATTTGTGCGTGCAGCAACCTCTTTGGACTCGCTGAATTTTGTGTTTCCGATAAGGATCATGTTCTGATCCGAGTCGGATTCGTCAACGTTGTTGTCAGAATATACTGCGGGAGCGGTACCGTATACCATTGACATACGGTAGCTGAGGGTAAACGCGAGGTTTTCCTCCATAATATTTCCGCCTTTGGGGTATACGATTATAGCGTTGTATGCTCCGTTTTCGTAAAATGTGAAGCCTGGCTTTGTTTCTACGATTTCTCCCGTGGTTTCTTTGGGATCAGAGGGAGATTGCGGCTCGCTGCTGCAAGCAGTTAATAATAATGTTATCGCAAGCGCGAGCAGAAGAACAAACAGTGATAACTTTTTCATACAGACACTTCCTTGATATTAAATATTAGGTTAATTATAGCAAAGCACCGATAAAAAATCAATTAACATAATGTAAAAATAAAATCGGGGGGACTTGCACGGGGAAAATTTTCGTGAATATAATTAGATTATATGTAATTTCGGGGGGATCGGTATGTTTTCGGTGTTTTCACTTTTTTCGGATTTTATGTGCGTTTTGCTCGGGGTTTCTGCGATAAATAATAATTTTCCTCCACCGCTATCGGCAAAGGAGGAACACGAATGCTTTGTTTTGGCAAACAGCGGAGACGAAACCGCCCGCAGTAAATTAATTGAACATAATCTGCGCCTTGTAGCGCATATAGTGAGAAAGTACTATTCCGCATATCAAACGTCTGACGACCTTATATCCATCGGGTGCATAGGGCTTATCAAGGCCATCGACTCTTTCGACATCAACGCAGGCGCGAGATTTGCAACGTACGGAGCAAAATGTATACAAAACGAGATACTTATGTATTTTCGCTCGCAAAAGAAACTATCACAGGAGGTGTCTATTAACGAAACGATAGATATAGATCACAACGGAAATCCGCTCACCTACATTGATATAATAAGCTGTGAAGATACGATAGCGGACGATATAGATGCCAGACTCAAGACCGAACGAGCGCTTGAATACGTGAGTAGAAATTTGAGCGACAGAGAGAGGAAAATAATAATAAAAAGATACGGCCTTGACGGTTCAACACCCAAAGCGCAAAGAGAAGTTGCACTTGAAATGGGAATATCAAGGTCGTACGTCAGCAGAATAGAAAAAGCGGCTCTTGAAAAGATAAAAAAGGGGTTTTGAATATCTTTTCCGAAAATGGCAATAATATCCTATAAGAAACAGGAACGGAGAAAATATTTTATGGTAAAGGGCTGTCAGAAAAAGGTGATATGCATTAAGGATACGGGCAGTGAAATGTTCGAAGAGGCGTTTTTTATTATGAAACCGTCCAGAGACGGCGCGCGTAAAGAGACTGATATGATACGGGAAGCGCGCCGTATTCTTGAAAACAGCAGAGTTCAGCCCGGCAGAATTCCGCATCAGGCGAGAAATAATAAAAATTCAAAAATGATGATATTTTCTTTTTTGTTTGGAGTTATGTCTGCCGCCGCGGCGTGCGCGGTAATTACTGTTTTTGTAAATCTCCTTTAGAGTCTGCGCCTTAATATTGACTAACGCGGAATTTTATGGTATAATAGTGTTAAGATTAATTTGGAATTGCGCTGATTTTCAGCTTTAACTTAAAATATTCCGAGGGGCGTTTGTCGGGATATTTATATAAAAATCGAATAATCGGACCGCATTCGGCTTGTTTTTTGACAGGCTTTGTTTTGTTGTGCCATTTGACCGCGAGAAAATGACACGACGGTTTTGTTATGCAAACATATTGTTTTTTTGAATTTATTGAAAGGAGAATTTTTGTGGCAAAAGGAAAACTTAAAATAGCCAGTCTCGGCGGACTCAGCGAGATCGGCAAAAACCTTACCTGTATCGAGTACGGTAACGATATTATCGTTATAGATTGCGGACTCGGCTTTCCTGACGAGGATATGCTCGGCATAGATCTTGTCATTCCCGATATAACCTATCTTGAAAAGAATAAAGAAAAAATAAGAGGAATTCTGTTAACTCACGGACACGAGGATCACATAGGCGCGCTTCCGTACGTTTTGAAGACTATAAGTCCTCCCGTGTACGGTACCAGACTTACTCTCGGTATTCTTGAAAACAAGCTTCTCGAACATTCATACGACGTAAAACCCAACCTCAACTGCGTTGAAGCGGGTGACAAAATAAAGCTTGGATGCTTTGAAGCGGAATTTATACGAGTCAACCATTCGATAGCGGATGCTTGCTGTATCGCGCTTTACACTCCGCTCGGAACCATTGTTCACAGCGGTGATTTTAAACTCGATCTTACCCCTGTTCAGGGTGAGATGATGGATATTACCCGACTTGGCGAGCTCGGACGCGACGGCGTGCTTATGCTCATGTGCGAGTCTACCAACGCGGAACGTCCCGGTTTTACTCCGTCAGAGAAAAAAGTCGGAACGTCCTTTGAACATCTACTCAGAGAGTATCAGAAGAACAGAATTATAATTGCAACCTTTTCATCAAACGTACACCGCGTACAGCAGATAATTGATCTGTCTGCAAAATACGGCCGTAAAGTTGCGGTCACGGGACGCAGTATGCTCAATATCGTCGGAGCCGCGGTGAGACTCGGATACATGACCGTGCCGAGCGGTGTTCTCATTGACATAAACGAGATAAAGAAATATCCCCCCGAACAGCTTACTCTCATAACTACCGGAAGCCAGGGCGAGCCAATGTCTGCGCTTTACAGAATGGCGTTTTCCGATCACGACAAGGTTATCATTGATAACAACGACGTCGTCGTAATCAGTGCAAACCCGATTCCCGGTAATGAAAAACTGATAGGTAAGATAATAAACGAGCTTTACAAAAAGGGAATTACCGTCGTAAACGACGCGACCGCCGAGGTTCACGTTTCGGGACACGCGTGCCAGGAAGAGCTTAAACTGATGCACGCACTGACAAAGCCGAAATACTTTATGCCTATCCACGGTGAATACCGCCACCTGATAAATCACAAGCAGCTTGCGGAGAGTATGGGAATGTCACCGCAGAATATCTTTGTTTCCTCTATCGGGCGAGTGCTTGAGATTGACTCGGAGGGATGCCGGTTTAACGGTTCTGTTCCGTCAGGCAAGGTGCTTGTTGACGGCTACGGAGTCGGTGACGTTGGCAATATCGTACTCAGAGACCGCCGCCATCTCGCGCAGGACGGACTTATCGCAATCGTTGCGACGGTCAATATGGACGAGATGGAGATCATCTCCGGTCCGGACGTTATCTCAAGAGGATTCGTTTACGTCCGAGAGTCAGAGGAGCTTATGGAAGAGGTCAGAGCGCTTTCTGCAGAATCGCTGAACGACTGCCTTCTTTCCGGCGTTGACGACTGGATGCAGATGAAGACCAAGGTCAAAAACGATCTTTCTAAATTCCTGTACTCCAAAACCAAGCGTAAACCTATGATATTACCGATAATAATGGAAGTTTGATAAAAAATGCCCGAGCAAAACTCGGGCATTTAATTTTTTATATATACTTAACTATATCCTCAAGTGCGACCTTGTCGGTGTGTCTTTCGCTCGGCTGGGAATCGTCTGCGGGATAGCCGATAGGCATAAGAGCGAAGGGCATAAGCTCGTCAGGGAAGGAGAGTGCGGTTCTTACTTCCTCCTGGTCGAATCTGCCTACCCAAACCGTTCCAAGTCCCAGGTCTGCGGCGGTGAGCATCATGTGTGTTGCGGCAATAGATGCGTCTGCCTCTGCAAAGCTACGTCCGTTCGGCTGCCCCGAGCTTACGTTGGTGTCAGAGCAGATTATAAGAACTATCGGTGCACCGTAAACGCAGGGGGTAAGCTCGTTCATTTTAGCAACAGCTTCTTTGGATTTTGCTACGATTATTCTTACCGGCTGACAGTTGCGAGCGGTGGGGGCGATTCTTGCACTGTCAAGAACCTTGGTGAGAAGTTCCTCGGGAACTTCCTTGTCAGAATAAGCGCGTACCGAGTAGCGGTTGTGTATAAGTTTACTGTATTCCATGATTAATTCCTTTCATTTGGTGAGTATACCTATATTATAATATATTTTTGGCACGAATGGTGTAATATTTTTTCAAACTTCGACATTTGTTACACTGTGTTCATAAATTTGGTTTAGAATAATATAAAAGTAAATTATGAGGATGTTTTCTTATGGACTATAAAGCAAAAAAATACAGATCCGTCGCGGCTGTCCTTATGACGCTGACGGCGATTCTTACACTTGCCCTTGCCGTGGTCAGAACTTGGATGCTGTCTCAGTTTTACAACGAGACTACGGGATATCTTAACTGCGATGATATTTATACCGTCATTTTCTATGGATGCTCGGCTCTTTGCCTTGTAATTGCTGCCGCCGCGCTTATCGTTCTCGGCAAAAAAATACGTATAGCCCAGCCTGCGCCTTCTTCGGCTTCGCTTTTTGCGGGGGTATTTTGCGGATTTTTGATGACCGCTTCGATCGTTCTTTATTTTTTAGAAACCCCTATAAACCGAATTTTTGAAAGCTATCTTTCAATTGCTTCAGTTATTTTGGCGGTAGTGTCTGCTTTATATTTCTTAGTGGGAGCTACTTCTCAAAAGATTGGCTATATTGTAAAAACTCTGTTGTGCTTTTCGGTTATATTCTGGGCTATGCTCAGCTTACTCGGACTTTACTTTGATATAACCCTTACGATAAACAATCCGGCAAAGCTCACCGAGCAGATGGCTCTCGTATCTGTGATGTTGTATTTCCTTTATGAGTGCAGATTCTTTATTGAAAAACAGCGTCCCGCGCTGTATCTTGCAACAGGATTTATTTCCGCTGTTCTGCTTGGAGTGTCGGTGATTCCTAATATTATATCGCTGTTCTTTCTTGAAATTGACGTTACAACCGGTTTTTACACGCAGTTGGCTGAACTCGGAATATTCGTTTACGTTCTTCTCAGAACGGCGTCGAATATCAAAAATATTGAGATCAAATCTCCCGAAGTTTGATAACGTAAAAATCGGATGCCGAAAGGCATCCGATTTTTTTACGTTATTTTTTTGACTTCTTCAAAAGCGGAGTTATAAAGAAAGAGATCACCGCTACCGAAACAAGTGATATTGTCGCGGCGAGATATGTTGCTATCACGTGCGCGTAGTCACCCGAATACAAATATCCGGTAAAGAGAGAGGTACGCGGAATATCCGAAAGCACCAAGATAATAAACACTGTAAGCGCAAGAGAGTAAAACGCCAAAACGGCACAAACGGTTGGCGGAGTCGTACGTTTGAATCTCTTTCCGAACGCAAAACACGATGACAGAATCACGGGAATTGCCGAGATTATCAGTGAAAACGATACGAGCGAATAGAGGCAAAGCGGGATTCCGTAAACGCTTGCGGGACTGTAAGCAAGAGGCGGGATAAGCGAAGAAAAGTGGTAGTAAAAATAACTGCCGTCAAAAGTGAGAAGCATCGACGCACCGAAAAAGATCAACTGCGCGGCTACGTTAAATATCGTCGTTGCCAAAACCGAGGCGGCGAGCCGCGGTAATCTTATCTTATCTTCATCATCTGTGACGACGTTTTTTATGAAAAACACCGTAACGGTAAGTACGACTGCGATGAGAGCGAGCATTGAAAAGTAGGATATATACGCTACCGTACTGTGGAGCAGAGGCGGTTTGCCGCTTTCTGCAACTCCTCCGGCAAATGACAGTATTAATCTCGCGATGATAACGATTACCGCGATCGCGGCATATACCGGAATCAAACGAAAAAACATTTTTTTCAGATTACTGCATAGCGATTTTATGAACATTTTATCACCATTTACGTTAGTCGGCTTTATTTAAGAGTACATTGCTTCTTATCTGAGGAGCGACCGCTATATAAGTTTTTCCGCGGTTTATCTCAAGGGGTGTGCCGTCAAGATGCGTGAAAACTATTTCGCTGTCACGAGTGTCTTTCGTCCATTTTACCTCGATGGCTTTGCCGTCGGTGATATAATAACAGGTGTCACTGCCGGTGGTTCCGACGTATATTCTGTCTTTATCGTCACCGGGTACCAAACCGCTGTCGCAAAACAGAATGAATATGTTTTTGAAGCTGAGCTGCTCACCTGTTTCACTGTCGATATGCGGAACACCGCCGAACTGAAATCTGTCGTACTCGCCGGTTTCTTTGTTGTATACCATATCCACTTTTTCGGATACAGAGAAGGGAATATAAACGTGCTCGGCTGTCTGTCCGTTTGACATGTCGGCAGACGTACCGTATTTTACGAAATCAAGAGGACTGTTAAATCCGTCTTTCACGTCTGTTCTGTACTTGAGATAGGAAAGGCCGGAAACGATTTTCTGTCCGTCTGTCATCATACTGTGTTCGTATCCCATTGTCTGTTTGCGTTCCTGATTACGGTAAAACACGTTCGGTGCATTTTCGTTAACGCCGTCGATATTATCAATGTCACGATTTTTAATTCCCGCGTAACCGTCAGGACTTCCGCCTGCGTGGACGAGAATGGCATCGTGGTTTTGCACGAAATCAAGGAAATAATCGCGTACCGAGCGTATAGAACCTATCTCGCCTATTTCATCGTAGTCGGATACCAAGCAAAGCAGACGGGTAATATCTCCCTCTGCGAGACATTCGTACATAACGTCAACGTGGCGCACGCCTGCCTGCGGACAACTCTTTTTGAGGTTGTTTATCATGACTGCAACCGGGCGCAGAGCAGAAATATCCTCATCCGTCTCAAGCCCGGTCAGCGGATTTGTGAGCTGGGGTGACGGGTCTTTGGGGACTTCTGCCGTATCGGGTTCAGTGGTTCCTTCCGTTACCTGCGGCGCTGTGTTTTCCGACACGGCGGTGGTAACGGGAGGCAGGGTATCGTCGGATACGGTAGGTTCTTCGCCCGAACAAGCGAGCATAGAGAAAGTAAGCAGCGCCGAAATAAGCGCTGCAGATACTTTAATGATAGTTCTTTTTTTGGACTTCTGAGTGAACTTCATACTTTGCTCCGTTATGGATTATTTAGCTAAATTTCTTTCAAGCCAGATGCTTCCGATGTCAAGAGCCTCGTAAAGTCCGTTTTTAATATCCTGCTTGACTATCTTTTCGGTGGAAGAAAGGGAATTATCTGTTTTGAGAATCTGCACGAGCACCTTATCGGGAATCTGCTCACCGTTAGCTTCACGGTAGGTCATTACCTGCATAAAAAGAACGCATTTGTCGGTCATATTGCCGTAGCAGAAAGAATCGTTATCGCGAACGAGGGGCTTTCCTTTATACATGAGGCAGTCGTTGCCTGCAATTATTTTATCTGACATGAGATATACTCCTCCTTATACTTTACATATCTTTTTACATAGTATAATATAAATATCGCCATAAGTCAACCTTAAAAATGTAAACATACTGTTAGTAATTTAAGGTATAATAAAAATAAAATGCCAAAACCCCTTGCAAATAGGGTAAAATTAATGTATAATAAACTATAATGTATTTATCTATGGAGGAAAAAATGGAAAGAGCACTTGATATATTCAGAGTTCTTGAGGGCGAAGCTGCACAGAATCCCGGCGGCGGAAGCATGATTACCACTCTTCTTATGCTTGGTGCCATGGGCTTGGTACTTTATTTCTTTATGTACCGTCCGCAGAAAAAGCAAGAACGCGAGCATCAGAATATGCGCGACTCTCTCGCTGTCGGCGATGAGATAACCACTACCGGCGGTATTATCGGTAAGGTAGTACGTATCAGAGAAGAAACCGTTACTATTATGACCGGTAAAGAGGGAACTACTCTCCGTATACTCAAGACTTCTATCAGAAGTATTGACGTTAAGGCGGACGCTCCCGCAGAGACCGAAACCGAAGAAAAAGACAAGAAGTAATATTTTTGTCCTGCGTCGAATATTTATTGAAAAAAGATATTCGTACGGGGGATAAAAAATGAATAAAAAACACGGCGTGCGCGCCATTCAAAAAGATAAAGACGAAACCGTTCTCTCAAAGGTGTTTCGGATAATGTTGTCGCTTGGAATTGCGATGGCGGTGTTTCTCATTTTGACTTTGGCGTTTGCGCTATACTCCGCTTCACAGGACGACCCGAGAAAATATATGTCCGTCTTTGGCATCGCCGCCGCTGTGATTGCCTCTCTTTCGGGAGGATTTACAGCGTCACGGTTCCTATCCGGCGGTATCGGAATGGGTGTCACGGTTGGTGCGGCGTATGCAGTAACGTTTTTGATTTTGCGTTTGATATTTGCGGCGAGTGAGCCGTTTGGAGTTCTTTCGGTCCTTGTGTTTTATCCTGGACTTGTGGGTACTTCACTTGTCGGTTCTATTTTAGGGCGTTACCGTCCCGATCCCGCTAAATCGCGCAAAAAAAGAATAAAAAAATTTACAGATTAATTTATATTACTACGGAGGATATTAAAATGAAACACGTTAAGACTCTCAACAAATCTACTTACGCTAAAAAGGCTGTTGGCGC
>CAZGHD010000004.1:22637-31862 GCA_964525525.1 uncultured Lachnospiraceae bacterium
CGCTTGCAAGACCTCTTGCACCGTTGCAAACCAGAAGTGCGAGAAACCCAACAAAAAATAATGGAGATTAAACTCTGATTTCCGGCCGCAGGAACGTAAGTTCTTGCGGCCGAAATTCGGATTATTAAGGAAAAATGGTACATTTGTTTACACAGGGCGGTCACTACATCGCGCTTGACTCGGCTTCGGGTGCAGTACACGTTTTGACCGAACTTTCATATAAGATACTTCAGTATCTTAAACCGCCGCTCTCTCCCCGCTGTCCCACCTCTTTGCGCTATAACCTTGCTAAATTTACAGGTGACGACGTGACCGCGGCTTATGCTGAGCTTTATGAGCTTTACAAGGAAGGAATGCTCTTTTCCGAGGACGTAAAGATAGCTAACGCAGCTCCTGACGCGAAGTATCTTCCCATAAAGTCCATGTGTCTGCATATAGCGCACGACTGCAATATGCGTTGCAAATACTGCTTTGCCGATACGGGAGATTTCCATAGAGAAAGATCGCTCATGAGCCTTGAAGTCGCTAAAAAGGCGATAGATTTTCTTCTTGAAAAGTCAGGTCCCATCAAGAATCTTGAACTTGATTTCTTCGGCGGCGAGCCGCTTCTTAACTTTGACGTTGTAAAGGAAACGGTTAAATACGGCAGAGAGCAGGAAGCTAAGCTCGGTAAAAACATAAGATTTACAATTACGACTAACGGTTCCTTGCTTGATGATGAAAAGATAGATTTTATCAACGAGCATATGTCAAACGTCGTACTTTCCATCGACGGAAGAAAGGAAGTCAACGACCGTATCCGCACCTACCTTGACGGTAGCGGCACGTACGATGATATACTTCCGAAGTACAAGAAGCTCGTTGAGAGACGTACGAACGGTACTTACTACGTTCGCGGTACTTACACGAGAGAAAACCTCGACTTTGCTAAAGACGTAATCAGCTTGGCAGACGCAGGATTCGATCAAATATCGGTTGAGCCGGTCGTTCTTTCTGATGACGATCCGCTTTCCATCAGACGCGAGGATCTTCCGCGCATATTCGAGGAATACGAAACTCTCACCGAGGAAATGATAAAGCGCAACAAAGAGGGAAATGCGTTTAACTTCTTCCACTTTATGGTAGATCTTGACGCAGGTCCGTGCGTATATAAGCGTATGAAGGGTTGCGGATCGGGTAGCGAGTACGTGGCGGTAACTCCCGAGGGAGACGTTTATCCTTGCCACCAGTTCGTTGAACATACCGAATATAAGCTCGGAAATATTTTTAACGGCGAGCTTGACCATGCGCGCCGCTCTGAGTTCGCGGGATGCAATATCTGCACCAACCCCGAGTGCGAAAAGTGCTGGGCAAAATATTTCTGCGGCGGCGGATGCGCGGCAAATAACTATAAGTTTGCTCGCGACATCAAAGTTCCGTATGAGATCGCCTGCGAGCTTGAGCGTAAGAGAGTCGAGTGCGCTCTTACCATAAAAGCCGCTATGGCAGAGGACGAAGAGCAATAACGGGAAACAGAGGATTTCGATCCTCTGTTTTTGTTTTATTTACTTGACTTGAACGTGCTTTTTATATATAATTAATAATGTTATAAGCTATCGCCAGAAAACGAGGAGAGCGTCGATGAACGAAAAAGACAGAAAACGCCTTCGCGAGCTTGCGGCAAAGCACGTCGAGCTTGCAAATTCAGATAAAAATATTGAGCGTACAGAGCTGTGGAAAAGGCGTAATATGTGCCGTGGCGAGAGGCCTACGATTCACGTTGAATTGGCTACCTTTAAGAACGAAATCGTGACTCCGATGCTCGAGTGCGAGGATGAGTTCGCGCGTTCTCTTGAAGAGGCACTAATTTGCGGTTTCGTAAACCTTGAACTGTTTGACGATGACAAGGTTATCCCGCCGTATTTTGGAGTGTCTCACGCTCTTAATTTCACTCTTTTCGGTCATAATATAAAGCATACCGTTATAAAAAAAGAGGACGGAACCGAGCTCGGACAATATATGGCAGAGCAGCTTTGAGGTTCGGGGATAATTTATTTGAGAAAACCCAATCCCAATTATCTTGGAGTCGGAGAATCCCTTGACGAATCAGCCTTGAGAGAACATATAGAAAAAACTCTCAAAACCGCGCGGGGATGCAGTCTTGAGATAGCCCAGCGAGACGTTTATACGGTAAACCGCGACATCAAAAAGGTACAGAGATACGTTGAGATAATTCGCGAAAGCATTGAGAATATTTGGTGAGGTGCAAAATGAAAAAGATAGTTTCGGATTTTTTGAAAAATAAAGAAAAAACAGTGCCCATACTTTCCTTTCCGTCGGTTCAGCTTCTCGGAATCAGCGTAAACGAGTTGATTTCCTCTCCCGAGATGCAGGTCAATGGAATGTTGGCGATAGCGGACAGATGTAACGTGGGTGCGTCTCTTAATATGATGGATTTGTCGGTTGAGGCAGAGGCGTTCGGCGCGCAGATAGTGTTCTCTGATGACGAAGTGCCGACGGTATCAAACGGTATAATTTCCGATATAACCGAGGCACAGGATATAGAGATACCTCAGATTGGGGCGGGAAGAACCTCGCTTTATATTGAGGGCGTCAAAACCGCAAAGCAGAAGATAACCGACCTTCCAGTTTTCTGCGGAGTTATCGGACCGTATTCGCTCGCAGGCAGGCTTTTTGATATGACCGAGCTTATGATGGAGTGCTTTGACAGTTCCGATGAGGTCAATGCGCTGATGGAGAAAACTACCGCGTTTATAATTGAATACATAAAGGCGTTCAAGGCGGTCGGAGCAGACGGCGTTGTTATTGCCGAGCCTGCGGCAGGACTTCTTTCTCCCGCGCTTGCCGAAGAATTCGCTATGCCTTATATGAAGCAGATAATAGATGAAATCAGCGATGACGATTTCGTAGTCTGCTATCATAACTGCGGAAATACCGTTATCAATATGGCGGATGCGATAGCGGAGCTCGGCGCTGATATTTACCATTTCGGAAACGCGATAGAGCTCAAAAGCATAATTCCTCATATGCCGAGTGATTCTATCGTTATGGGTAACGTAGACCCATTGATCTTCAAAAACGGAACGCCTGACGATATTAGAAGCAGTACAAAAAAGGTGTATTCCGAGTGCTCGCAGTACGAGAATTTTATGATCTCCTCGGGGTGTGATATTCCCGCGCTTGCAAAATGGGAGAACATAGACGCTTATTTTGAAACCGTAAAAGAGCTGTATAATAAATAAATTCTAAAGGATCGTGTAATTTACGATCCCTTTTTCATAAAGGTATTGCAATTTGGGTTCTAATGTGTTATACTGACAAGAAGGAGATTAACCGTATACATTTAGGAGGTAAATTTATGAAAAAATTGACCGTTATATTTGCAATACTGCTAAAAACAACCTTAAAAAGGTTATCGTTGTAGTCTTAATGTGCGTCACGCTGATCTTTTGCAGTTCTTGTATAACATATGGGAATATAGTTTTTATTCACGAAAATGAAGATAAGTACTTTGTGTATCAGGACAATGAATATCATATTTCACATACCCTTATGAGGTATGATGAAACTCCATACGGAAGCGATGTCAAATTAGGAGAGTATTACAGTTTTCCGTTTGGTACGTATTTCTACTCTTACACAACAGAAATTCCTAACTTTATATATACGGGTGCCTGTGATAAGAACGTTTATTTGAAAAACGGTTACGACTACAAATCAGAAGTTTTTGTCATAAAAAACACATCTGAAAAGATCGTGCTTTCAAACGCGATATCAGATGCTTATCATGAATATGATTCTTTTTACGATTATTACAACTCGAAAGAAATCACTATGTATTGTGAAAATCATCCTAATTTGTATATTCGATTACAGTTGTTTTATAAAAATAATAATTGGTATGTGGCATTTTCGGATGATGAAGCCTATCTTGCCTCTCAAGAATTTTTGTGTCTGCTAATGGATAATAAAATCATTCCTTCAAATTGAATTATGAATAAGTGAAATAACACAGGGGTATTCAAAGTAATATTTACATATTGAAAGGAAACCGTATGATAAGTTCAGAAGAAAAGAAAGTAATAAAAAAGGTAGTTAGTATAGTTTTTATAGTTATCGGTTCTGTAATTTTATATATAATACTTTTTATAGCGTCAACTTATTTTTTTGGAACACTATCCATACAGCAACCGGAGATAAAATACGGAGAATTTCCGTTTAAGCTTGTATATAGAATAGGAGAAGAAGTCGTAACTATAGAAGATACCTATATTTGCGAATATAAAGGCCGTAAATATGATATAAAGGTCGGGAGCGGTCGTATTTGGGACGGGTACATGAAAAATACCGGTGAACCGAACTGTGTTATTGTTGAGGAAGACGGTAGAGTTCTGGTACGATTTATGCTCTCTCCGTATGAATGTATGGGAGATGGATATAAAAGTAAGACTTTGGAGGGATATTTCGAGGGAGAGGTGCCAGATGCCGAATTTAGAGAATGGAAGATGCATATGTCAGAAGACGGAACTTTGGAAACATATCTAATTAGTGCAGAACCGTTAATTGCTAATCTTTCAAAAGAGGAAATTCTGGAATACTACGATATTGAAGTACTGCATTGGGAAATAACAGAGCCCATAAAAAACACTTTCAAGTAAATTTTTGTTTGTAAGTGAATTCCTTTTCATAATAGTGTAATAAATTATAAAACGGTCGGATTAACTCCGACCGTTTTGCCGTTATATCATTTTGTAAATCTCGTCCTCGTCTATTATTTTTATACCAAGCTCCTGCGCTTTGGTCAGTTTCGAGCCTGCGTCCTCGCCGCAGAGCAGAAAGTCTGTTTTTTTAGAAACAGATGAGGTGACCTTTCCGCCGTTGGATTTTATCAGCGCGGTGGCTTCGTCACGAGAAAGAGAGGGAAGTGTTCCTGTGATTACGAAGGTGTAACCTTCAAGTTTGTTTGATGCAGGCGCGGACTCGGCTATTTCGGTAACTACCCCCGCGTCTTTCAAACGACCGATGAGAGCGATATTTTCCGGGTTTGAGAAATACTCGGTCACGTTATCGGCGGTTATCGCGCCGATGTCTTTAATTTCGCAAAGCTCGCTGTGAGGCGCGGTAATCAACGCGTCAATATTTTTATAGACTTCTGCGAGTGCGGCGGCGGCAACCTCGCCTATCTGACGGATGCCGAGCGCGTAGATCAGGCGGGAAAGTCCTGCGGATTTTGATGCCTCTATCGCAGAGAGCAGATTCTGCACCGATTTTTCTCCCATTCTTTCAAGCGGAAGAAGCTTATCGGAAGTCAGCGTGTAAAGATCGGAAACGTCGGAGATAAGATCCGCCTGGAGAAGCTGATCTATTATCTGCGGACCGAGACCGTCGATGTTCATTGCGTTTTTTGAGACAAAGTGCGCGATATTTCTCGACAACTGTGCAGGGCATTTGGGGTTGATACAGCGGTACGCCGCGCCGAGATCACCGTTTTCGTCAGTGTCGCGGACTATTTCTCCGCCGCAGGAAGGACATTCGTGCGGCATCTCAAACGGTACCTCGCTGCCCATTCTCAAAGCGGGAACGCTTGAGACTATCTCGGGAATAATGTCCCCCGCTTTCTGAACCACTACGGTGTCTCCTATCCTTATGTCGCGCTCTCTGATAATATCAAGATTGTGCAGAGAAGCTCTTGAAACGGTAGTACCTGCGAGTCTTACAGGCTCGAGGTCTGCGGTAGGGGTGAGAACTCCCGTTCGTCCGAGGGAGAGCGAAATACCAAGCAGTTTGGTTTGCTTTTGCTCCGGCGGATATTTGTAAGCTACTGCCCATTTTGGAGTATTAGTACCTTCTCCGAGCTGTTTTCGAATTTCGAGGTCGTCTATCTTTATAACGATACCGTCAATGTCGTATGCGAGGGTGTCGCGCATTTCGGCTATCTTTTCTATATGAGATATGATCGCATCATTGTTTGAAGCGGTGATCCTGTCGGGCAGAGTTTTAAATCCGAGCTCGTTTAATCTGTCAAGAGTTTCGGTATGAGAGGTCGGCTGATGCTTGTCTGCAAAAATATCGCCGTACTGAAGGTTGAATATAAAAATATCAAGTTTGCGTCCTGCCGTGATTTTGGGATCAAGCTGGCGCAAAGAGCCTGCCGCGGCGTTTCTCGGATTTGCAAACAGATCTTCTCCTGCCTGTTCTCTCTGCTCGTTCAGCGCGTTAAAAGAACTGCGCGGCATAAACACCTCACCTCTTACGCAAAGGGAGAGCGGCTCGTCAAGCACGAGCGGAATGGACTGGATAGTGCGGAGATTCAACGTTACGTCCTCTCCGACTTTGCCGTCGCCTCTCGTTGCACCGCGTACGAAGCGTCCGTTTTCGTATATCAGCGATACCGAAAGGCCGTCTATTTTCGGCTCTATGGAAAATTCGGGAGCTTTACCAAGCTCACCTGAAACTCTTTCGGTAAACGATTTGATTTCATCATACGAAAATACGTCGGACAGGCTGTTCATTGTGGCATTGTGCTGAACTTTTTCAAATTTATCAAGCGCCGCGCCGCCTACTCTTTGGCTGGGAGATGACGGGTCGTAAAGCTCGGGATGTTTTTCCTCAAGCGCGAGAAGCTCCGCGTACAGCATATCGTACTCGTAGTCGGAAATCTCCGGCTTATCGTATACGTAATAGAGCCGCGCGTGATGAGACAGCGTTTTTCGCAGATATTCAATGCGTTCTTTTTCGTTCATCTTTTGACCGCCTTTTATCAGTTATTTCCTATGATGTCGGAAAGAATTGTGATTGCGTCGGCTATTGCCGCAGAAATCGGAAGCGAGCTTGCTCCGGCGACGAGATTGTCGCACTTGCCGGTGGGGATAAGGATTCGCTTTGCATCGCTTTGCGCGACGGCGAGAGCCATTTTCGGCGATATTTCTCCGCACAGAGAATCGGCTATGACAATACCGAGCGGTCCTATTATGACGTCCGCACGTCTTGCTGCGACTATGATCGCGTTCTCACCGGTTGCGCCCTGGGTAGCACCGCCTTTGAGCATAGCTGAGGTTGCAGTGCTGTTCGTGCCTACCGCGGTTATATTCACGGCAGGGAATTTTTGCGTTATCAGTTCAACGAGCTGTCTGCCTATCTTTCCGCCCTGACCGTCTATTACAAGGATGTTCATATTGAAACCTCCGATTACTTTACGTTATGATAATATTATAACACACTTTTTGCCCCGTATCAAGAAAAATAACGGAAGAGTTTTCGCTCTTCCGTTAAATGTTATTCTTCGTTATAAAGAGACGGTGAATCGGATTCTACGTCTTCCGATTCTTCATCCTCGTCAGCTTCATTGAAATAGCTGAATTCCTCTTCTTTGTAGTAAGGATCGATCATATATTCTTTGATCTTGGGGTATGCGGCATAGGTCGCGATATAAGCGCAAAGAGAGAATCCGCAGATTACCGCAACGCCAACAGCAAGAGGGAAGTATACCGCACCGAGCATAAGCGTGACCATAAATATAAGAATGATAGCGACGAGCGCAAGAAGATTACGCCAGATGCCGAGGAATGAGAAAATAAGGGAGTTTTTGAGTATTTTAAGTATGCTGAGATCAAAGGTGACGAGCAGATTATACATATAGTATCTCATAAAGAAATACACGACCGCCATGCACAGGGACAAAATGAACATAACACCGCCGAGTCCCGCGCCTGAGTTTGCGTAGAAGAAGACAACGTCCCACGCGAGCATAAAGCACAGGAAAAGGTCGATTATACCGAGGATAAATCCTTGGCGGAGATTTCTTTTTACGGCGTAGAAAAAGTCGGAAACGACAGAAACAGATTCTCCGCGGGACAGGTTTCTCGTAACGTAAGCGAGTCCGGTAGAAAACCATCCGAAGGTGAACAGGATAAGCAGTCCGAGCGCCGCGACGATGTACGTAGTGGTACTGGGAACGTATATGTCTACCTGGAGACCGAATACGCCCCAAAGAGAGGATACCGCAGGCGACGGAGAATGTTTATAAAGATTGTATATAGCCGCAAACATATCGTACGCGGGCGCAGTTGACGGAATGTCGAAATATCTGCCCGCCGCGATAAGCGGAAAAAGAAGTGGGAAATTTGCAACGATTGTCAGCAGGTTCATATTAACGAGCTTACCGAATCTGCGCGGCAGAGTTATGAAGAAATTTATAAAATTCATCGGGCGTTTTTTCTCTTTTTTTACACCTTTGCCGTCCTTGCCCGGGCGGTACATAAGATTAAAGAGATTGAATTTGTTTTCCTGTGCCAATTTTTTATCCTTCCTCGTTTTTATTTTAATTTATGCAGTAGCATAACGTTCGGATCCCCGCGGATACGGCAGAGATACCGAGAGATACCAAAAATGAAAAAACGTATCGTTTAAACCCGCCTGATCTTAACGTGGCGGGAAATTTAAAAGAGAATTTCCTAAGCTCCTCGTTAAAAGAACACGCAGCGAATCCGCAAAGTATGAGAGAGACAAATGAGAACAGCTGCGGGGCTGTAAAAAGCAAAATACCGAGAGTTGATCCGCTTGAGAGTGATTCGGTTGAAAACGCCGTTCCGACGGTAATTCCGAGTGCGGCTCCGCGGTATATCAAAACCCCACACGAAGCGAGCGACGGAAACAGAAAGAACGCGAATGCAAATATCACGAGAAGGCACTGCACGTCAAACGACGAGAGCTTGACAAAAGCGGAGAGTACGTCAGATGCGTTTTCGCATTTTACCTCGTATGAAAGATAGTCGCTGACGATTTTTGTAAATCCCGGAACGTTTTCCGCGCCGAAAGTTTTGCTTGCCGCGCTTCCGAGCAAAAAAGCAAGTACTGAAACGCAGAAGAAAATTATGCCGAGCTTGTACGGCTGACGGTCATTTGTGAGTCCATTATTCTTTCGTGAAATGCAAAATGCGGCTTCACCGAGACTGTTACTGCGAGGCGTGTTGAGACGTTCCATATTTTTACCCTCCGAAAAGATGATTACTGTAATAATTTTATGCTTTTCGGGAGGTGAGATATTACTTTAGTTCGGCTTAATTATATGCTGTCAGAAAAGTCTTTTGCGAGCTCTTCTGCGCGGACGGTACATCTGTGCATCGCGTCTGTGACGGCTTCGGTAAAGCGATGTTCCTCAAAGGCGTTGAGCGCCTGCTCGGTAGTGCCTTTAGGGGATTTTACCATAGTTATCAGCTCGCTTGG
>CAZGHD010000004.1:31872-37907 GCA_964525525.1 uncultured Lachnospiraceae bacterium
GGCGTTTTGCCGGACTTCTTTACCATTTGCGCCGAGCCTATCAGAGTGTCGCATATTATATCGAGCGTTTCGGGAGAGTCGATGCCTTCGGCGCGCGCGCCCTCGAGCATAGCTTCTATCATAAGATAGACGTATGCAGGCGATGAGCCTGTTACCGAAATAATAGCGTTCATCTTGTCTTCTTCAAGATAAAGAGTTCTGCCTCTT
Source organism: uncultured Lachnospiraceae bacterium (assembly GCA_964525525.1). Taxonomy (GTDB): domain Bacteria; phylum Bacillota; class Clostridia; order Oscillospirales; family CAG-272; genus RGIG2161. Next base: position 32,080 of record CAZGHD010000004.1, read on the forward strand.
GAGTCAAAAATCGCCTTTACTGCTTCAAAATCCTCGGCGGAAACAAACTCATTCGGAGAGAGAGCTGTAACACCGAATCCGATAAGCATCGGAGTGTTGGGCATTGTTCTGACAACCGAGACGTTTTTGTCAAGACACTTGCATATAGTTTTTGTATCAATACCTGCAGCGAGAGATATAAACGTCTTTTCGGATATATCAACCTCGGATTTTTTAATCTCCGCAAGTACGTCGGCATAATTCTGCGGTTTTACTGCGAGCACGATAAAATCGGCAAAATCTACGGCAGATTTTATAGAATCTGCTATGTAAAACGGATATTCGGAGTATTTTTCATATTTTTCGGTAAAATGGTCGTACAAAGCTATATTTTCGTGCTTGAAATTGCCCGAAGAAAGGATACCTCCGAGCATCGCTCCCGCCATATTACCTACGCCTAAAAATGCAATTTTGTTTTTCATATCATAATTTCTTTCGTTTTGAGTAATTACCATATATTATATCACACCTTGGAGGGCAAAGCAATCAAATAACAAAAAATTTACATTGTTATCAATATAATCAAAGCTGCGCTGTTTTTGTACAAAACTCCTTGAAAAAGAGCGAGTTTTGGAGTATAATAAATAAAATAATATTTTAAGGGGGAATTTGACCATGAACGGAACTTTTGATATGTCTAAATTGAAGTCTAATTTCAAAAAGATCCGAAACACTGTTATTATCGCTGTCATACTGATAGTAATCGCAATTATCGGCTCTACTTGCTGGTACACCGTGAACGATACACAGCAGGCAGTGGTAACTACTTTTGGAAAGGTTACGTCGATAACTAGCGCAGGTATGCATTTCAAACTGCCTTTTGGTATCCAGAAGGTTGAAAAGGTAGACGTGAACGTTTTCAGAAAGATAGAGATCGGATACAGAAGCACTGAAAGTTCTCTCGGATACGAGACTTACGAAAAGGAAAGTAAGATGATCACCGGCGACTATAACATAGTCAACGTTGATTTCTTTATCGAATACAAGGTGTCCGACCCAGAAAAGTATCTTTACAGCTCTGATTCTCCCGAAGAAATACTGACTAATCTTATACAGAGCCAGATCCGTAACGTAATAGGCTCAACCGAGGTTGATAAAATACTGACTACGGGTAAAAACGAGATACAGACAAGAGTTAAAGAACTTGTCGTGGCCGAGCTTGAAACGTATGATATTGGACTTATGCTGTCCGACGTTAAGATACAGGATGCCGAGCCTCCCACGACCGCGGTAATTGAGGCGTTTAAGGCGGTGGAGACCGCAAAGCAGATTGCAGAGACTGCGATAAACGAGGCAAAGGCTTATCAGAATGCGGAGATCCCCAAGGCAAACGCCGAGGCGGATAAGCTTATCCAGAATGCTGAATATCTCAAGCAGAACCGCATTAACGAGGCTACGAAAACAATAGCAAAGTTCGAGGCTATGTATAACGAATACAAGAATAACCCCGAGCTTACCAGAACGAGAATGTACTACGAGGCGATAAGCGAGATACTTCCGGGAGTCAAGATATACATAGATTCCTCTGACTCGGGTACTCAAAAGCTGTTGCCGCTTGATAACTTCAATACTACGGGAGGTGCCGCACAATGAAAAAGAAACTGATTGGCTCGCTTTTTGTAATAATTGCCGTAGTCGCGATTGTCTGTCTGTTTTCTTCCTGTTATTCGGTAGCGGAAAACGAGTACGCGTGCGTGCTCAGATTTTCCAAGGTTATCGAAACTGTTGACGAAGCGGGACTCCATTTCAAAATGCCGTTTATTGATTCAATCCGCGTTCTTCCGCGCACCATCCAGCACTACGACATTCCTCCGTCAGAGGTTCTTACCGCCGATAAAAAGAATATGACGGTAGACAGCTACGTTCTCTGGACGATAGAAGATCCGCTTACCTTTATAAAGACTCTCGGCTCTATCGGTGAGGCTGAAAAACGCCTTGACGCCGTTTCGTACAATGCTCTCAAAAACGTAATGGGTACTCTTGAGCAGAATAAGATAATCAACCAGGACGACGGCGCGGAGCGTAACGAAATATACGCGCAGATAACAAATAGCGTTTCTGACGTAGCGCAGACTTACGGAATAGAGATAGTTGACGTTAAGGTAAAGAGACTTGATCTCCCGTCTGACAACGAAGAAGCCGTTTATACCCGAATGATCTCCGAAAGAAATCAGATGGCGGAGAAGTATAAGGCTGACGGTGAGCTTGAGGCGTCAAAGATTACAAACGACGTTGACCGTGAGGTAAATATAATCGTATCCAACGCTGCTGCCGCTGCCGCAAAGCTTGAGGCAGAGGGCGAACAGGAGTATATGAAGATGCTTGCAGAAGCGTTTAACACTGAGGATAAGAGAGATTTCTACGAATTTATAATCGCTCTTGACGCGCTTAAAACCTCGCTTAACGGGAATGATAAGACTATAATTTTAGGCAAGGATTCTGCACTCGCTCAGATTCTTACCGGCCCCACCTTCAGTAACGTTACTGAGTAATATAGCGATATTTTCCGAAAGAAAGGATTGTCTCTCCTTGATAACCGATGAAATAATAAAAAAGTATTTCTGTCCGATGCCGGTTTTGCTCAGCGAAAGACTTTTCTTTCGTGCAATGAGGAAAAGCGATTATCGGGATATGTACGAATACGCAAAGCAGGACAGGGTGACCGAATATCTCTTGTGGAAGCCTCATCCCGATGAGGATTACACCTACGATTATCTTGAATACGTTGAGTCCAGATACAAGGTCGGCGATTTTTTCGATTGGGCACTTGTTCTGCGCGACACTGGAAAAATGATCGGCACTTGCGGGTTCAATTACTTTGATAAGACCAACAACAGCGCCGAGATAGGGTACGTTCTCAATCCCGCATACTGGAACAAAGGTCTCGCTACCGAGGCGGTGAAAACTGTAATTCGCTTCGGATTCGTCGAGCTTGATCTCAACCGCATAGAGGCGCGCCATATGGTAGGTAACGATCCGAGCGGTAGAGTTATGGAAAAATGCGGAATGAAACACGAGGGTATTCTTCGTTCATCGGTTTTTGTCGGAGACGAGTATAAGACAGTCTCTGTATATTCGATACTTTACGGAGAATATATCCGCTCTGAAATTAAAAAGGGAGAGAGGAGCAAATATGAATAACAAACTGATAATCTCTCTTATCGGAATGACGGGATGCGGTAAAAGCACTGTCGGACGTATCGCGGCAGAAAAGCTTGGGCTTCCTTTCTTTGACCTTGACGATGAGATTATACGTGGAGAGGGAAGACTAATATCTGATATTTTTGCGCAGGACGGAGAGGTCGCATTCAGAAATCTTGAAAAGAAATATCTTGAAAAAATAATAAGCTCTTCTGACGGTGATATTCTTATATCTTGCGGCGGAGGCGCGCCGATATTTCCAGATACACGAAAGGTGTTGGCCGAGCAGGCATTTAACGTGTGGATAAAAAGAGACCCCGTGGAGGTTCTTAAAAACCCCGAGGTTCTCACTCGCCCGCCGGTATCGGGAGATCCGCAGAGGTATTACGAGCTGCTTGCCTCGCGCGGGCCGATATATACCGAAGTAGCGTCGGCAACGGTTGAGAATCAAAATGCCGATGATGCTGCAGAATGTCTCGCCGCGATTATACTTGACGAAAAAAACAATAAGTCTAAAATATAAAGGATTACAAAAATGGATACAAGACATCTTTTAAGCCCCAAGGACTATTCGCTTGAAGAAATCGAACAGCTTTGCGTTCTTGCGGAGAATATCAAAAACAATATGGACGACTATGCGGATTCGTGCCGCACCAAGATAATGGCTACTCTGTTTTACGAGCCGAGTACGAGAACCCAGCTTTCTTTCCAGACCGCTATGCTTCGTCTCGGCGGTAAGGTTATAGGCTTTTCTGACGCGTCAAACAGCTCTGTTTCAAAGGGTGAGAGTCTGCGCGATACCGTAAAGATAGTGTCGGGTTATTCAGACGTCGTCGTAATCCGCCACCCGATCGAAGGTGCGGCTTACGCAGCATCTCTTTATAGCCGTACCCCGGTTATAAACGCTGGCGACGGCGGTCACCAGCACCCGACGCAGACGTTGACCGATCTGCTCACCATAAGGATGCTTAAAGGTAGCCCTAACGGACTTACCGTAGGTCTTTGCGGCGACCTTCTCAACGGCAGAACGGTACACTCACTTATCAACGTTCTGCTCAGATACACAGTAAAAGAGATCGTTCTCATATCAACGGCTGAACTTAAAATTCCCGAATATCTCCGCGCGGCAATAGTTGCTAACGGTGTCAAATTCAGCGAGACCGAAAATCTTGAAGAAGCGATCCCGTATCTTGACGTTCTTTATATGACGAGAATTCAGAAGGAGCGTTTCCGCTCGCAGGAGCAGTATGAAAAACAGTCTGGCGTGTACGTTCTTACAAAGAAAAAGCTTGAGATCGCTAAAAACGATCTGCTTATACTTCATCCGCTTCCGAAGATCGACGAGATCGACTACGAAGTAGACGATGACGAAAGAGCAAAGTATTTCGAGCAGGCAGAAAACGGAATGTACATAAGAATGGCACTCGTTCTTGAACTGCTCAAAAAAGAAAAGTACAAGTCTCATCCGATCTATGAAAAAGGCGGACACAGATTCTGCTCCAATCCTCGCTGTATAACCAATCACGAGAAATATCTCCCGCGTCTTACTCATATTGAGGGCGGAAAAGAGCACTGTTCTTACTGCGACAGCGAGATATAAGAAAGTACAATGAGTGAAAACCGTATAATAACCGCGACCTTTAATCTGCGCCGGGATTGCGTCTCTGACGGACTTAACCGCTGGCGATACAGAAAAAACGCGGTTATATCGACTATTCGTTCGTTCGGTGCTGATGTGATAGGCGTTCAGGAGCTTACTCCAAAGATGAAAAAGGATATTGAGAGTGAACTGCCCGAGTTTGTGTTTATCGGTGCGCCGCGCTCGAGAGGGCGTACTTCCGAGCACAACGATCTCCTTGTGCGTCGGGACAGGCTTTTCGTCGAAGAATCAAGTACTTTTTGGCTTTCTTCTACGCCCGATAAGGCAGGCAGTAAAATTTGGTCTGCGCTTTTTCCAAGAATATGTACTACCGCTTTTCTCAAAGATGCAAACGGCAGGATCATTCGAGTTATGAATACGCATTTTGATAATTTTTCAAAGCTCGCGCGCGAATTTTCTGCTAAACTAATAAAGGATAAAGTTTCAAAAAGCGATGACTGTATTCCGACTATCGTTATGGGCGATCTCAACACAACGCCGGACAGCAGGGCAATCAGGCTATTGACCGAAGGCGGACTTTTACGCGATGCCGTAAAGGGTTTCTTTGAGAATAAGAAACGTGAGCTGCTTTCCACTTTTCACTCTTTCAGCGGAATCCCGAACGAAAAATCCGGTGTGATAGATTATATATTTGTGGGCGGAAATATCTCTATAACAGACGTCAGACTTCACCAAAAGGACGTGGACGGAATATATCCGTCAGATCATTTCCCGATAGTTGCTGAACTTACATATTGAGATAAATTAGGGGGTTCATATGAATATCGTTGTTATCGGACTTGGCAAGGTTGGACTTGAAGTGGTTGAACAACTGGTTGCCGAAGGTCATTCCATTACGGTAATAGATATTGACGACAAAAAAATAGATACGGCTCTCGGGCTTTACGATATAGGCGCAGTTACCGGTAATGCCACTAATTATAAAATACTGAAAGAGGCGGGAGTCAACGACGCAGAGCTCGTTATCGCTCTCACAGGAAACGATGAG
>CAZGHD010000005.1:0-33296 GCA_964525525.1 uncultured Lachnospiraceae bacterium
GTGTGAAGTATTTACTGATACGTTCTGTTGGAATTTTGAGTTTTTCTTTCTGATTCGGCTTTTCCTCCTGCATAATTGAGAGGATTACATCATCATTCAGCTTGCCTTCCTTTGAGAAGTTACGCATTTTGATAGCTTGTACGTGGGAGGGTGTGCAATCCTCACATTCTATAGTCTCAACAAGGCTACGCTGTTCTTCTTCGGATAGGTAAGACAGTTCTACCGCAGGTCGCATAGCAACTTTACCTTCATCTACCATATCAAGAAGCTCGGGAACAAGGTTTGTGAGACGGATATGTTTTCGTATTTGCTCATGGCTTTCGCCAACTTGTTCGGCAAGTTGTTCTCTTGAGGACTTCTTCACCAACTTCTGCAACGGTGTTGCAGAAGTTAAATCGGTACGTGTTCCTTGTTGCCTACGCATAGCATCAAGCTTCATTTTGTATGCAAACGCTTTTTCTGAGGGTAATATCTTTTCACGTTGCAAATTTGAATCAACCATTCTTATGATTGCTTCATCGTCCGTAAGTTCACGTACAATACACGGAATTTCACATCCCGCGATCTCACTTGCGCGTTTTCTCCTGTGTCCCGACACCATTTCATAACCACCGTCTGGTTTCGGTCGAACAAGTGCGGGGAGCAGAACTCCGTACTGTTTCACGCTCTCTACCATCTCGGTCATACTTTCGTCCATCCTCACCTTGAATGGGTGATTCGGAAAGTCGCTGATCTCAGATGGAGACAGCATTACTACAGTTTCACGCTTCGCTTCGTCCCGCTCACTTTGAGTAGTGAACAGACTATCTACCGATGTGAGCAGATTTGATGCGCTGTTTTTCACCAATTCCCATTACCTCCTTTACCAAATTTCGATACGACTGTGCCGCACGTCCCCTTGGCTCGTGTAAGAAGATACTCTTATCCGCTGTGCTCACCTCTGCAAGTCTCACGGTCAGCGGTATCACAGTATCCATAACGGGTAGGTGCTTTCCGAAGTTCTCTTTAACAGCAGATACAATGTCCTTACGAAAATTTGTATCATTCACCATCGTGAGAAAAATTCCTCCGACCTGCAGTTTAGGGTTGATCTGCCGTTTGACCTGCTGTACCGTGCCGATCAGCTCTGTCATATCTTCAGCGGCAAGATAATCCGCCTGAACGGGGACGAGAACGTAATCGGATGCGGATAGGGCATTGATAACGAGCATACCGAGTGCGGGACGGCAATCGAGCAGAACATAATCATAATCGTTCTTTACCTCGTCGAGATAACGCTTGAGTACCGTTTCACGGCTCATTACGTTGACAAGTCCGACTTCGACAGCGGATAGGGTACGGTTGCCGGGGATGAAATCAAATCCCTCTTTGTGGGATAATATCTCTGGATGCTCGGATACAAGAATACCCTCGGTCACGTCGTTCAGAACGTTTCCGAGGGTATATGGCATATCGTGCGGTTTTCTGTGTCCGAGCATCTTTGTGAGGTCTCCCTGCGGATCTGTGTCCACAAGAAGAACTTTTTTGCCGTGCATCGAAAGCCCGGCACCGAGATTGTACACTGTGGTACTTTTTCCGACGCCGCCTTTTTGATTCGCCACGGCTATAACTTTTGTTTTTGGCATGGTGGGCCTCCTTTTTGATATAAAAACCGTCCATCAGTAAGATTTTCGGTAAAATTTTTCTCATTCAGTGGTCAAAAGCTCAAATTATGAGGTATAATGTAATATAGTAATTAATTTTTATATGTTAAGGTAATAAACGGTAAAGTAAAATGAAAAGAAGTTCTGCAAATAATTTGTTTTATGTATATGAATGGAAGTATATTCCCATAGGGTACATTACACAAAGCAAAACCAATCAGGTATGTGCAAAAGAATCAATAAAAGATTTGAAAAATCTTCATTCTGAATTAAGCAATAAAAAACTCTACTTAGCTATCGCTCATGAGAACCTTGCCAAAACAATTAATAAACATCAAAATCTAAAGGTCGGATTTTTACCATTCGTTGAAAGAGATATTTCATCTCACAACAAGAATTTGTTTGGCTCATGTAAAAAATGCGAAACTAATTGTCCGTATAAATCATTACTAAACCAATCCCCCATTATCGTAAGAGGCGGATTTATGTTTATAATAAAAGTTAATCATTAGATATATACTAAATTTGCTTAATTTATTAAATCAAGAACAATATGTCTGTGGACTGAATTTTTCAATTATGTTCAACTAATTTGGAGATTATTGTCCCCAATCTCTCCTTCTCCGCCAAAAAGAAAAGTCGCACACGAAAGTGGGCGATTTTTCTTTTTGTACTCTTCGCTCTTCTTTTTTCTCTATTCTCTTTTCTCTAAATACCTTATGCGACTTTTCCAGATAAAAGATAAGAGTGAAGAGAGAAAAGAAAAGGTAGCTTTGCTTCGCAAAGCATTAATTTTAAGGATAAAATGCATTGTTATTTTCTTGAGGTGATAAAGTACCTTTCCGCTTTTCACCGATATTGACTTATGTCATTATGATTACAGAAAATCTTCAATAACTTCATAAAGATGTATAGGATCAAGCTGTTCTGCAGTAAATTTACAACACGCTTTCTTTGCAAAAGAGTGTTTTCTGAAAACGTCGGAAACGGTAAGTAATACGTTATTTTGCTCATCCTTAATTATGATCCCGAAAGACGTATAATATCTGCGTTCATCTGAACAAAGCCTTTCTCGGAACGGTACGTACAGGAACAACTAACCCCACCTCCTCCCGTAATTCTTCAATGTCGATGTGAAGAAACAGAAGTAACCTTAATAAAGCAATGGAACCGGGGAACTTTTCTCCCTTTTCCACCCGTTGATACCATCTGACCGTAACCGAAATAGCCTCTGCCACTTCCTTTTGGGTATAACCGTGGTCGATCCTCGCGTGATAAACAATACTTGAGAATTTTGAATAGAACTCGAATTGCATAAATATACCTCCTTTTTATAGGAGGTACATTTTACCAATTTATTTGTCTGACCAAAACGGTCCGACAGTTCGCCTTGTGAAATATGACGAAAAAAATTGTTATTTGTCGAGAGTATCGTTTTATATACCTCATTAAATTCATTAAATGAAGATATACGGTTTAGTATTTTTAAAAAGCTTGTATTATATTTGATCAGACCGAACAGCATCCAAAAGAAACGTACACCTTATCTCTGTCAGATGCTGTCCGATCAGGATCACTTGTTTAATATTACGGGCAGGTTTTGTAGGATGTAATAGTTTCCTCTTCGCCTACACCGTTCTTGTATACTGTGGTTGTAAGTACCGATTTGTAATATGCACCGCTTTTGGCAGTGAATTCTACATCTAAAAGCAAAAGTCTTGTGGTAGATGAACCCGAATCCATACCCACGAATGACCAGGCACCGCTTGCTGTCTGTCTGTATACTTTAACCTCGCCAGTAACTGTGGTTCCGGCATCTCCGTATACATCACATTCTACAGACCCCTTTAGTTCCGTTTTCATAATCCACATATTGTGAAAAAAGAATAATACCATCTTCGAAGTTCATTATAGTACATAGATAAGAATTACTTCTTTTATCTTCCGACGTAATACTCCATCCACTTGGTATATATTTCAAATTGGCAGGAACTAACTCATCTTCGTTAACTATATTATTCACCTCATCAACGTCTTCCCCATATCTTACGTCGATAAAATTCTCATACCAAGTAACTATAGCCCCAAAGAATGCGGCGCGTACCGGCTGTATAGTCATAGACGCTGCAAAAAACAGACTGACTGCGCTTACAAGTACGATTGCCGCATATTTAAGGATACCGGCTGAAACTCGACGAACGTTCTTCCATTCATCAAATCTAACTTTTCTGGAAACTCTTTTCTCCACGCGGGGATCAACGACGGTGTTCTTTATATCAAGCGTCATAAATTTATCCACGTCGTCAGCAAGGCATCTGTCTGCCGCTATCTTTATAGCGATGTTCAGTTCAAAATCATTTATTCGTGTCATTAAGGTACCTCTCTAATTCTTTGCGTAACCGCTTAATGCTTCTCTGAATAACAGTATTGACCGTTGACGGATTCATTTTATAAAATTCGGCGATCTCCACGTTTTTCATTTCATAATAGAATTTAAGTATTATCATATCGCGCGCAGGGTCTTTAAGTTTATTAATAGCGTCTTTAACGTATATACTCGTTTCTTCATCTACGATCATCTTTAGCAGATCAAAGCCGGACGGAATATCCAGTTGATCGTCATCTTCGCCTTCGTTGTTATAGTAATTTTCTAAAGATTCGAAACGAATTTTCTTATTATGTTTATACAGGTCAAAGCAGACGCTTCTGGTACATATAATTATTAACCTGACACACTCGGTCTCACTGGCATCAAAGAATTTTTCCTTATAACGAATGACCTTCAAAAACGTATCGTTTACAATATCGTCTGCATATTTATCATCATGAAAAATTGATATAGACAATTCCTTTACTCTTTTTGAATAATCGTTATATAGCCGTTCAATAAAGACTCTTTCCTTTTCTTCAAGTGCTTCTAAAGCCAATAAAAACAGCAAAATCACACCTTCTTTCCTAAAAAACTGATTTAAATATTATATCACGAAAAAAGGCGCAAAACAACGACGTTTAAGCAAAAAATATGCTTTTTGCAAAAAAACGCATGAACTATTTTATCCAATATATTGACATAAATGTGTTTTTTGTGATACATTATATATGTTGCCAATAGCTCAGAGGATAAAAGAGCCGCAGAAGGCGATCATACCAAAGACCCGTAAAAATCCGCTGGCGGATATTTTTCCCGGTCTTCGCAGCCGCATCGGAGTGAAGATCACAAAAGAAGAAAGCTGTAACATGTGCGGGCTATGTGAAAGCTCCTGCCCTGTCGGCGCGTTTCGAAACGGACGTATCCATTCGGAATGCATTAGATGTCTGCATTGCGTAACGATCTGTCCAGAGAATGCTTTGAAACACAAAAACAGCCGGATACTGAATAAATATCTGAAAAGCTATCATAAAGAAGAATACGTGTTGTATTTATAGGTGATCAGCTCGTACAAATCACACCGAATCTCCTAAGTCCTATTGCAATCCGTCTAAAAATATGTTACTCTATAATATATCAAACAAACACGAGGTCACACCAATGTTACCAACAATGAAAATAGGCGATATAGAGGTCACGCGGCTTATAGTCGGCTCAAATCCGTTTACGGGAAAATCCCATCTTGATGACTCGACCGATGCCGATATGCGCGATTATTTTACCGAGGAACAGGTTTTTGCTATGCTGCGCCGATGCGAAGAAGCAGGGATAAACGCCGTGCAGTCACGCGGAAGTATGCCCGTTATGGGCATGGTCAGCCGTTACCGCGAGGCAGGTGGTAAGCTGCTTTGGCTCGCGCAAACGGGTAAGAATTTCGCCACGTTTGACGACGAGCTTGACGAAATGATGAAGTACTCCCCTGCCGCGGTATGTATTCACGGTGAACTGTCGGACGAACTTTATCTTGACGGCAGGCTTGACCTTCTCAAAGAACTGCTCGAAAAGGTAAAACGCAAAAATATTCCCGCGGGAATCTGCGCTCACTTTCCAGAGGTGCTCACATACGCCGAAGAAAACGGTCTTGCTCCCGATTATTATATGGCGTCACTTTATAATCTTTCACAGCCAGACCGATCACACGACGTAAATCCCGAGGGAGAGCGTTTTGAAGACAGCGACATACCGAAGATGTATGAAGTTATCCGTAATTTGAGCGCCCCTACGATAGCCCTGAAGATACTCGGCGCAGGTCGCAGATGCTCTGACCAGACGGAAGTCAGAAACGCTTTTATAGAGGCTTTTTCTTCAATGAAACCGGGCGACGGCGTGCTCGTCGGAATGTTCGACAAATACGTAGACCAAACCCGCCTCAACGCAGAATACACCCTCGACGCAATACGAATCACAGGAAAATAAAAATCAAGGAGAAACCCGTGTTGGTTTCTCCTTGATTTTTATTGAATTCTCTTTTTTCTGAATTTTTCAACACACAGAACGGTGACCGAGATGATAAACAAAACAATACTTATAAACTGCGACGTTGAAAGCGTACCGAAAACGAATCCGCGTATTGCATCGCCGCGTAAAAATTCGTCACCGAAACGGATGATCGAGTAGCAGATAAGATATATAAATATCAGTTTTCCGTCGAAGAATCCACCCTTGCCGGATATTTTTCTGTAAAGCAGAATCAATACCGCGAAAAGCACGAGATTTAACGCCGCCTCAAGAAGCTGCACAGGAAATCTTGAAACGTCATTTACGTCCGGCACGAGCGTGTTGCCGTGGGCAGTGAATCCAAATTCACTTTCGATACCGTAGCAACAGCCTGAAAGAAAACACCCTACCCTCGCAAAAGCATGAAAAATTGGAATACACACAGTGATAATATCAGCAAATCCGGCAAGCGGAAGCTTTTTCACTCTTATAGTAATCACAGCGGCAATTATTCCGCCGATAAGACCTCCGTAAAAAACAGAGCCGCCGAAAATTGTACCAACTAACTGAAAGAACTGAATAATACTTTCCGCTTTCAACAATGCCGGAAAATATTTTATATTAGTTATACCGTATAGAATATGACCGCCGACCAAAACTCCGGCCGTACTGCACAAAAGCACGATGATCATATCGTTGTCATCATATCCGCGTTTTTTTGCCACGCGGCACGCAATAATTCCGGCGACAAGGGCACCCACTATCGCCATTATCATATACAAAGTAATCGTTTTTCCAAAAAGAACAATATACGGGAACATTATACCTCCGAGTTAACAGAAAAGCGCCACGTTCAGCGGCGCTTTTCTTAATTGGTAAAATTAAATTACATAAATGCAGAAAGGCCGCTTGCGCCTTCTGCAGCAGCGCAAATAGTAGCGGTGCAGATGCAGCTGCAAACAACGCCGAGAACGCCGAAAGCAGTACCGATTATACCGAGAACAAGACCTGCGGTTGCAAGACCGGAAGGCTTGCCATAAACAGCGGTAGACTTTTTACGACCGATAACACCGAAGATGATACCGAGAATAGCAAGAATGAAAGTAAAGTAACCAACTACCGGAATAAAGCCACCGATAATACCGAGAATACCGCAAACGATAGCGGCAATAGACAGACCCTTACCGTCGTTTGCAGGCTGCTGGGGACGCATATTGGGCATACCGTTGTTAGGCATACCGTTAGGAATGTTGTTCCTGAGAAATTCCTCCGTAAAGATAATTTAGCAATGATGCCTTAATATCACAATTTTATCACATAAAGATCACAAATGCAAGTGTTTCTACAAAATTTATTGAAAAAAATAAAATATTTTGTCGCTTTATTCCCGTTTTTTAATCTCTATACTCCGATATATATGAATTGGTTCGCAAAATAATACGTACCTCTATTGCACAAACGGTAATTTTCTGCTATAATACCGTATGTACCGTACGATACAGGGTGCGCTGAGGTAATATCAGCCATAACAAGGAAGCGGGTGAGAATCCCGCGCGAGCCCGTCGCCGTATTCGGCATAGCAGAAATGCAAGTTTTTTCCACGCACAGTCTTTCGCCGCGGAAAGCACTGTGTGAAAGTCACTGAGCAAAGCTCGGGAAGGCGGAAAAACTGCCGTAAGCCGGAAGACTTACCCTGTATCGACAGAAATATACAGACGCGAGTTCCGTCAAACGCTTTTTGCGGTATATCTCTGTGCCTCGGTTCAAAAAATAAAAATAAGAAAAGGAACACGAAAATGAACAAGAAAAACACAAAAGTAATTGTCATTTCCGTCTGTGTTCTTGTTGTGCTTATCGCGGCATTTGCACTCATCTACACCTTCGGAAGTCCCAATCCGGACAGAGACGCGCAGAACCCGGATACCACTCCCACTGTATCCGACACCACGGCTCCGTCAGACACAACAGCCGAAACGCCCGACAACTTAAAGCACATCACCATCAAGGTAGTGTTTGAGGACGGCAGCGAAAAGACCTTTGAAGCGGCGACCGACGGAAATTCTCTCCGCGACGCGCTTGAATCGGTAGAAGGTCTGGTCAAAGGCGACGAAAGCCAGTACGGTCTTTTCGTCACCGAAGTTGACGGGGTTGCAGCAGACAGCACAAAGCAGCAGTGGTGGTGCTTCACCCGCGGCGGCGAAACGCTTATGACCGGCGTTGACGACACCTCTATCGCTGACGGTGAAACTTACGAAATAACCTTAAAGACAGGTTATTAATGTGAAACGCGAAAACTTCCACCGCCGGCTGTATCTTATGATACTGACGGCGATATGGGCGGCTTTACTTGTGATAGCGCAGGTCGTTCTCGGGTTTGTTCCAAACGGAGAACTGGTCTCCCTGCTGATTACGATATTCACCCTAAAATATAAAAAGCACGCTCTTGCGGCGATATACATATTCGTGCTGATAGAAGGTATCATATACGGCTTCGGATATTGGTGGTTTAATTATCTGTACGTTTGGACTATTCTGTGGCTCATGATAGTCATTCTGCCGAAGATAGATTCTGCGGTATATTACGCCGCCGTGCTCGGAGTGTTCGGACTGCTTTTCGGCGCGTTCTGCTCGCTTATATATTTCTTTATCGGCGGCCCGTCAATGGCGCTTGCGTACTTTTTGTCAGGAATAAGGTTCGATTTTTATCACCTTGTCGGTAACGTAATATTTACTCTGCTCCTATACCGACCGCTGACGTTCGTTATGAAATACGCAAAATATTCTGAATAAAAAATCTCATCCGCGCAAAAAGCGCGGATGAGATTTTTTATTCACCTAAAAGTATGTCTGCAATTCTCTTGCACGCATAACCGTCTCCGTACGGATTTGCCGCATGGCTCATCTTTTCGTATTCCTCTTTTGAATCAAGAAGAAGTTTGAAATTATCGTATATAACCTTTTCATCGGTGCCGACGAGTTTAAGAGTTCCTGCCGCGATACCCTCGGGACGCTCGGTAGTGTCGCGCATAACAAGCACGGGTTTACCAAGTGACGGAGCTTCCTCCTGGATTCCTCCGCTGTCGGTCAGGATCATATAACTGCGTGAGAGGAAATTGTGGAAATCAAGCACGTCCAGCGGCTCGATTATTCTGATTCGGTCACAAGAGCCGAGTTCTTCCCTCGCCGCTTCTCTCACGGCGGGATTCATGTGTATGGGGTAGATAGCCTTCACGTCCGGTGTCTCGTCAATTATCCGTCTGATAGCACGGAACATATGGTGCATAGGCTCACCGAGATTTTCGCGTCTGTGCGCGGTTATGAGGATAAGACGGCTATCCGATGCCCAATCAAGCTCGGGATGCGAATAATCCTCTTTGACGGTGGTTTTCAGCGCATCTATCGCGGTGTTACCGGTAACGTATATACTGCTCGGATCCTTTCCCTCGTCAAGAAGATTCTTTTTTGAGAGCTCGGTCGGGGAGAAATTATACTTCGCGATTATGCCAACTCCCTGACGGTTAAATTCCTCGGGGAACGGAGAGTAGATATTATAGGTACGGAGTCCTGCCTCAACGTGTCCGACGGGTATCTGCTTATAGTAGCAGGCAAGCGCGGTAACGAAGGTGGTAGAGGTATCTCCGTGAACGAGCACGACGTCCGGCGAGACCTCGTCAAGTACGGGACCTATACTGTTCAGTATATTCGTGGTTACGTCAAACAACGTCTGTCTATCCCTCATTATAGAGAGGTCGTAGTCCGGAACGACTCCGAAAGTCTCGAGCACCTGGTCAAGCATCTGTCTGTGCTGACCGGTAACGCACACGGTGATCTCTGCATTATTCCTTGATTTAAGCTCGTTTACGAGAGGACACATCTTTATTGCTTCCGGCCTCGTTCCGAACACAAGCATTATTTTTTTCATAAGATAAGCTCCAAATCAATTCTTCTCTGCCGCAGACTGCATAGCCGAGGTAACTGCGGGAGGCGGCGGAGCGGTCTCCCCTGCTCTCTTTTCAGCCTCCTCTATGCCCGTACCGAGATAGAAGTTACTGACGTAATTGAGATAACCCTTCATCGTGGTGTAATAATCCACAACGAGTCCCTGACACCCTCTGTCAGGCATCTCAAGGGTGTACTCGCGAAGATATTTTTCAAACATTTCGCCCGCAGCACCGATGCTTGCGGCAACCGCGTTCTTCTGTTCTTCAGTCAGATCCTTGTTATTGTTACCGCACACGCCCCTGATATTTACAAGACGGCGGATCATTTCAACGTGAAGCACGGTCGTGCGGTAGCGGTTAGCGACAAGCTCGATAAACTCGCGTCCCTCTGCGGTAGTTTCGTCGGTTACTGCCGCCTTGAATATTTTTATCATTTCTGACGCTTTAACGATAGCTGCTTCAATGCTTTCTATCTTCCAATTATCAGTCCAACCGATACCGGGGAAGTTCTTCCAGCAGTCAAGGAAACAGAATCCGACGTTAAACAGCTCGTCACGGCAGTAGGTATCGAAATTTCCCGCTTCTCTCATAGCGTTGACAAACGCGGAAGCATCAAAATTATATCTCTCTGCGGTAAGAGCGGAAAATTCATCAAGCGGCATTATACGCTCGGTTGCCGCTGCGCTGTACGAAATGGGCAGAAGATTTTCTGCGGTTCTCCAGTGGTTAAAATACAGTGCGTGAACAGACTCGGCACCCGTAAAGTCACGGAGAAATTCAACAGTGTGTTCGATAGCAACCGCAGAGCTCTGCTGGATATACATATTACCGTCAAATTCAATCCAGGAATGAACTACCGTCTTCTGGAAGTCACTCGGCTCAAACTGCATATATTTAAGAGTATCGACCACCGCTTCGGTTCCGTGCGCGGGGAGGTAGGTACGGATCATATCATCGGGCAGGCAAACGTCCATTATGCGCTTGGTTATGTAGAGCGAATCACGGCAAAGAACGTAAAGTCCCATACGGATCGGCTTTTCGCTACCCTTCTCAAAAATCTTTTCTCTGTTGTTATACGCGTAGATGCCGCAGCTAAGCTCGTGCAGGGTATCCCAGATTCTCGGAGGAACTTCCTTATCCGGATCAAGTCCGTCCAGCTTGCCGTCTGCATTAAGTATCTTTTCACCGAAAAGCTCAACGGCTTTGGCGAGAACCTCGTCGTACGTCTGATCCGCGGGCGCGAAAACGCCGAGCTCGGAGGTAACGAACTCGATCTCGTCGATCTCGGGATAATATTTCACAGTTTCTGCAATCATATCCAGCTCGTCGCTCATCTCGATAGAAAGCGTTACGTACATACCCGCCTCTTTCGCGGTGTCTATCAGCTCACGCAGAAAATCAACAGCGAATTTGCCCACAGCTTTTTCGTCGCCGAGAAGCTTTTCACACTCGGGGCTTATGTACTTTTTGACGCCCTCGATCTTTTCTCTTATATAATCCTCGGTCGGAATGTCAAACAGCTTTCCATAGAAAAAGTGACCGGGGCCGTTGTGCCACATTCCGCTGTAACTGTGGAATGTGATCGCGTTCATTCTCATTCTCGCAAGAGAGCGGATGTACTCTTTGGCATCCTCAATTCGGTATGACGAAATGTCCATCATAAAGTTTATATGCTGACGGATACCGCGATAGCGTACGAAAGGCTTTACAGTCTCGCAAGCCTGTGAAAGCACGGAGACGTCAACGCCTTTAGCAGAGGTGTGAATACCTTCCGCATCAAAGAATATTCCTGTTTTTTCAAGTGCGAGATACGCCGCAAGGAGCGCTTCTTTTTCACTGTTTCCGGCAAGAAGAACGGTCTTTCCGTCACCCTTTACCGAGTAGGCTCCCTCGGGGAGAGATTTATCTGTCAAAAGCTCAAGCACAAGATCTGCATCGCTCTCGGACAAGCATATTTCTTCTCCTGCACCGCAGAGTATTTCTCTGAGCTCTTTTTCCGCATACTTTCCGGTTTTACCGTCAAGACGGTTTCTTAAAAAAAGTTTCATACTATTCTCCATTCCGCCGCCGAATGGCGGCAAAAATACTTTATAAAATTCAGCTCTGTTCGGGCAGATTACCTGCGATGCCGAACACGAGGAAATCCATTTTGTCAACTTCGGATTGTGGCAGAGATTCGCCTTCTTTTATCTCAATTTCTCCGTCGTTGTTTCTTATCTCGCCACAGAAAACCTCAAAATCTTCCGAGGCAATATCATCTATAACGGCAGAAAGAATCTGAAGTTCGTCGTCTGTAAATCCGCCGTTTGAAATATCAAATTCTATCCCGCCGTCAGAGAATGACAAACGGCTTGCCGCGGCTATCCATTCACCGTTTGAGATCATCTCAAAAAACGGCAAGAAAACGTTACCGAAATTATAGTTCACTTTAATAGGAAGGTCTTCTCCCTCGCACACGCAAATATCAAGTACCGAGACCGAGGTGTCAGCTGCGTATTCACGCAAAATATCTCCGTCGCCGTGACGCACGAAAATATCACACCCGCCGACAGAAAACTGCTTCAGAACAAGATCAGCATACTCTCGGTCAAGCTCGTCGGAGAAGGCAACATCCACGGTAAGCTCGGGAGACACCGCCAGTGCGCCCAGCGCAAACGCGTTAACATCCGCAACGCGCTCGGTATCAAGAGAAGCAATGTAGCCTATCCTCTGCGTGTCAGACAGGGTCGCGGCAACCGCGCCGAACAGATATTGAACCCGTGCTGTATCAACCGAATACACCGACATATTATCAAGATGTTCATTCGTTCCAGACGCTATAAAATACACCTCGGGATTGCTTTTTGCGGCTTTCTGTAAGCCGTCCGTAAGGCTGTCCCCGACAGAAACTATAACGTTGCACCCAAGAGAGATAAGTATCTCTGCTACTCTCGTGCACTCGTATCCGGGGGTGACGTTATACATCGCCTTAAAATTCTGCTCGTCCGCGCCGATACTCACGGCAATCTCGCGCAAAGCGGCTTCGCAAAGCTTTGTATAGCAGTCATCTTCCGCAGAGTCTGAAATAAACCCAAGAGTTATATCTTCCGTCAAAATAGGCGAAAGCCCCGGTACAGGTGGATCTTCGGCTACGGTTTCATCGCCGTTTTCACCGCCCCATTCGCCAATATCCGAAATATCGGCACAGCCGAGTGAAAAAACGAGTAAAAAAGCTATCAGCAGTAAAAATAATCTTTTCATAATCAAAAATAAATCAATCTGTTTCGTTACTAATAATTATATCAATATAACCGAGTAAAGTCAAGCAAATCATCCGAGTATCACGGAATTATCATCTCGTATATTCCCTTTTCGTTCGGCTCAAGAGACAGAAATGGAATACTCGGCTCGACTTTCACGACAGGACCGTGAAGTCCTTTAAGCACCGCATAGCCTTTCTTCGAGATTTCTTCGGTAAGTTCGGGATCGCTCTCCCAAAAAGAGGCAGACATATAGTACATTCCTCCGTTATCACCGACAATGCCAAGTGCAAGCGTAGGATGAGTTGAGCGCGACACTTTTCCCCGCGTGAGTGTCAGCTTTACGTCTTCAAATATCAAGCCTCCGTCCTCACCAAGCTCGTATACGTACACCTCGCATCCCGCGCTCTCAGCTATCTCAACAAGCGAAAAGTATACCGATTTATCGTCCTCTGTTTGAGGCTGCGGAAGCAGTAAGCTTCTGACGATTTCATTTTTCGACAGTTTATCAAAAGACGCTGTGTGAAGCCTGTGATAGTGAGTTATCATATATGCTTCGATTTCTGTCGAATACATACTTTCAAGCGAATATAAACTCTGTCTGATGATATTATATCCTCCGTTCGAAAAATCTATTATCAGCGTCTTGCCACCCGAAACTACGTTTATCGCTTCGCTGTTTTTATACGTTACGTAGGAAATATGATCGCTTTCATAATAGTCGTCGGTATACACCCAAACGCATCCTGCGAACACCGCTACCGACACCGCGCAAACGGTAAAAGTATAAATTATTTTTCGCTTTATCGAAAATATAAGTATCAGGGCAATCAGCGCGAACATCACGGTAAATATAATTCCCGTAAACGGGAATTTGAGAGACACGGTTATCCCGCGCATCGACGAGAAAAACGAGCATATCTCTGTTACCGCTCTGCAGACGAGCACGTCTATATCCGCTAAAAGTCCACACATAAACGGCAGACCGCAAAACGCAAGAGAAAGTACGCCCAAAAACATAATAACGCTTGCAAGCGGACTGATTATTAAGTTTAAGAAAATTCCTACCACCGATGCTTCCGAAAAGAACAGCCACATAACAGGCAGAGAGAAGGTTATCGCGAAAAATCCGGACACCGCCATAAACACTACCGAACCGATAGCAGCAGAAAAAACTCTCGGAACGTGCCAATTTTCAAGAGTGGCGTTAAATCGGTTCATCACTCCCGCGCTGACCGCAACTATGCTCAAGGTAGCAAGAAACGAGAGTATCAAGCCTACGTCCCGCGCAGATTCGGGCGACACGGTTATTATCAGCATCAACGCAAAGAACAGTGCGCTGACAGAATCGTACGTTCTTCCGATAAGGAAAGCAAGATAATATACTATCAGCATTATTCCCGCGCGAAGCACCGACGATGGAAATCCCGTCAACGCCGCGTAAAGCAAAACGAGCGGAATTACCGTGATGTATCTTGCCCGTTTCGGAACGCGCAAAAGCGAAAGAAACTTCTCAGCACCGCCGATGATTATGGTAAGATGCATACCGCTAAGCGCAAGAATATGCGACAGTCCGAGCCGCCTCACGTCTCGGCTGAACGCGCTGTCAAGCTCGCTTTTATCTCCGAGGATCAATGCAGAATTTATTCCGCCGTCGCGGCCGTCGAATATATCGCTCATTATATCGCGCAGTTTTTCGCTCATCATGCGGATCATACCGAAAAATCCGTTTCCGGCAGATTCAGAAACAGAAACGTCCGTTCCGTCCGAGACTATGACAAGATAGATACCGTCAGCTACGTACGCGTCTCGCAGAGGATAACCGTACAGATTCTCTTTCGGTCGTGATATTTCAAACTCACCCTCAAGTACGTCTCCGTATTCAAGCCCCATATCCGTGCTGAACTCCGCCCGCGCTCCGATACTCGCTTTTTCTCCGTCTATCTCGGTTATTTTCACATTATAATACGAGTAGTATACGTCGGCTGACACCGTATCGGTAACCGAGCAAACTATATTTGCACTTTTACCGTCAAGCCGCCGTGCGGTCTCTACCCGCCTGTCTATCGTAAACGCGCACAAAAGCATTGCAAGAGCCGCAGAGATCAAAACGATTGACACTATAATAAAAGAGTCCGAGACCTCCCGCGTGCGGAACATATGCACCGCGCGGGAGACAATGCCAAACACCAAAGTCAGCACTCCCAAAGAAAGAGCAACTAAAATAGCGTAATTTCGCAGAAAAGCAGGAACGAAAGCACACAAAAACGAAACTATGATAAATACGAACGCAAAAAGCGCAAATCTGCGCCCGCCGAACACCTTCATTCTCCGTCCCTCCACTTCATTTGAATATATTTATAATATAATATAAAAACGATTATATTTCAATACGTTTTTGATAAAAACGATCTTTTTGGATCTGTTTCTATCAAAATAATCGGTATTATATTGATTTTTTTCAAACCAACTGATATAATTAATTCAAGCGGACAGGCTCCGCTTTACGCAAAAAATCTTCCCGTCGTTCACACGACAGAACGGAGCTAATATGAAAATCAATCTTGAGCAACTTATACACCGCGCCGACCTCCATTACAACGGAGTGGTTGAGCGTTGCGAGGAAGGACTCCCAATAGGTAACGGCCGTATGGGCTCGCTTATCTGGACCTCTCCAGACGCGCTAAAAATGCAGATCAACCGCAGTGACGTTTTTGCAAACGGTCCTAAAACCAAGGCGTTTCGTCAGGATCACAGAGACTACGGCTACGCCTGCGCGATGTTCGATCTTTCCCTTGTAAACTTCGGTCCCGATGCGTTTGACGATCAGACCAAACAGCATCTTGACGTTTATAATGCAGTCGCACATCTCTCCTCCCACGGAGTAGAGATAGACGGCTTTGCAACCGATGACGATATATTCGCTTTCAAAATATCGGATATGCGCGACAAGCCTCTCGAGTCTGCCGCAAAGCTCCGTATGCTTCGCGCAGCCGAGGTCGAGACTCTTCCGGGTCACACCGCACGTTCTTATTTTGAAAGAAAAGGCGATGCTATAATACTCAGACAGGTATTCAGAGAAAAGATAGATGATGAAGTCGTTCATTACTGTGCGTCAGCCGTAGCCCTCAAAATAGTCGGCAGAGAGGCTATGTCCCGCTTGAGCGACGAGAACAACGGCACAAAGAGAATCCTCCCCGAGGATATGTGCGGTTTCGGCGCTTCCACCGAGTATGAAATGCGTCTCTGTATGCCGGCAGAACAGGGTGAGTACTATTTCTATATTTCTTCCGCATCTACCTTTGATCCGAACGTAGACGTATCCTCTATCGCGGCAGAAAGAGTTGAGCGCGCGGCAAGCAAGGGCTATGAAGCTCTCCTTTCCGCTCATACTAAATTCTGGAACGAGTTCTGGACGAAGTCCTATATTTCCCTCTCCGGCTTCCCGGAGGCAGATCTGATAGAAACCCACTATCAGTACTATATGTATATAATGAACTCCTGTTCGAGAAATTCCCCCTTCGCACCCAACTTCGGCGGACTTATCTTCAGTCCTCGCGGCGACAAGCGCCACTGGGGTGCTATGCAGTGGTGGAACAATATTACCCTCACTTATAATGCGATCCTTCCTTCAGGTCACACCGAGCTTATGGAGCCATATCTCGATATGTACTATAATGCACGTGAAAGTCTCAAAACCGCGGCGCGTCAGCACTTCGGCGCAGAGGGTATATACATTTTCGAGACTATGCACGTATTTGGTCCTGCGCCTATTCCGGACGAGCTGGAAGAAGAATTCAGAAGATACACTCTTGACGAAGGTCCGCAAAACTTTGCTGATTGTTCAAAAGAGCTTCAAGACTATGCAATGTGCGGCATGATGCTCGAATCCCGCTGGGATTTCTTCAATGCAGGAGGCAAGAGTCCGTACGCTTGGTGTACCCATTTCTATTCAAGCGCGGCGTTTCTTGCGTATCACTATTATCTCAGATACAGCTACACGAACGATATTGAGTACCTTCGTGAAAAAGCTTATCCGATGATAATGAACGTGTGTGAGTTCTTCCGTACACACCCGCACGTAACAAAAGACGTATATCCCAAATACCCCTACGTAGCTGACGGTAAATACCACATCTACGGCACTACCGACGGCGAATCCAACTGGGGTGCATACGACTCATCCGGATCTCTTACCGCAATGCACGGTATTTTCCGCGTTGGTATAGAATGTGCCAAGATTCTCGGCGTTGACGGGGACAAGATAGAGCTTTGGCAGGAAATGCTGGATAACCTTGCAGATCTTCCCACGAACAAACATCCCTATGCTTGTAAAGAAATAGCGGCGGCAAAGGATGAACCCGAATTTTGGATCTATGCTCCGGGTGAGGGCTGGCCGTCCGAGCGACTCGACAATTCATCGTATCCTCTTAATCACTTGGATTTCTGCACTCTTGAGACACAGTACGTAAATCCCGAAATATACAACATTGGTCGTAACACCTACCACCGTATAAATGCGACTTCCAACGAAAAGACCGGTACCGACGAAATGTCCGGCATGCCTCGCCTTTGGGCTAAGATGGGTGACTCCGAACGTCTTATCACAGCTATATCCGGCCAGCTCCGCTGTGTAACCGCAGCTGAGGAACACTGCTGGTATCACGCAAACGGCTCAAAAGCTCCTTATGCAAACAGACTTACCGCACGCGAGGGTGTAAATGCTATGTCCGCACAGCGTCTCGGTAACGCGGCGGCGGCTATCCAGCTCGGTCTTCTTCAGTCTATCAGCGGTTCTCCCGCAGGTCCTTCGGTAATATATCTGTTCCCTGCTTGGGACAAAAATAACGCCGCACAGTTCTGCCTGTGGGCACGCGACGGCTTCAAGGTTGAAGCGGCTTGCGCTGACGGTGAGATCACCGCTTGCGAGATAACCTCTACTCTGGGCGGAGAATGCCGTCTCCACAATCCCTTTGACGGAGACGTTGTGATCTCCTCACCCGCAGGTGTCGTTACACTCAGCGGAATCACCGTTAAGTTTGAAACCGAGGCAGGCGTGACCTACACGGTAAAAAAGGCCTAAACGCACGATAACTGAGGCTATTACCAAGAAACCGGTAAACCGCGGAGCGACAAAATACTTCTGCCTTACCTGCCTTGCAAAAAAGCAGGAGGTAAGCGAGGAGGCTCTGCTTAAACGCGCCTAGTTTTTCAAAAAACAAACCTGGACACTGTTTTGAATATAAAAAACTTCCGATGCTGTCGCATCGGAAGTTTTTTATATGTTATTAAACACCGAACTTGAATATTTCTTTTTTGCTGATGATCTCTGCAGGGCGCACACCGGGAATCGGGCTGTACGCGCAGACCTTATAGAGTCCGTTTATACGGCTGAGATTATAAACGCCGTTGGGAACCTGCTCGTAAAGGTCTTTTGACATCGGGAGAGTGATAGTCTTGCTCTCGCCTGCTTTAAGAGTATCGGTAAAATCGTAACCCGAGAGATCGAAGTTCGGAACGTCGGTCGTAAAGGTGTAAGAAACCTCGGTGTCCTCGTTTGATCTGTTATACATCTTGAAGAGAAGCGCGTCGGGAGTAGCTTCAAAGCAGGAATAAACGTCTTTGAGCTTGCTGCGGCACTTGCCCTCGCGAATACCGATAACAGACATATCAACGTTTTCAAAGCCTCTTCTGCAGGCAAGATTATCTGCGGGAAGATCAAAACTACCGCTGTCGGGATTGATAAAGTTACCGTACTCAACCTCAAGGTTGTTCTTCATATCAAGATCTGCGGAAATACCGCCCATATTGAATACAAAGTTGGTGGAATCGCAGAACACGTTGTTTTCAACGGTTGCGGAGGGAGAAATGTGAGGCAGACACTCCTCTGCGTCAAACAGATCGAGTATCTCCTGGGTCTCGGGATATTTTTCAAGATATACGGGATATTTGCGAAGAAGCTTGTCAACGTCGATAGAAAGATCCTTCATTATTCCTCGCCAGATAGCAAGATCGGGCTCACCGCGGGAGTCGACCTCTACTGCGGGATGGCAGGAAATGAACACGTTACCCTTTGCACAAAGATCTCGTCCGCCGCCGAGCATACAAGCTCTGGATACCGAGATAAATACGTTTCTTTCCATAACGGTGCCTGAGAGACAGTCATCGTTATAGATACCCATAGCGCCGATACCTACACCGCCGAGGTGGTGGATAAAGTTCTCACGGATAACGTTACCTCTCATGGTATAGTTACGTCCGTTGTATATCGCACCCGAGTCGCCGGTATCCTGAATAAGGTTATAAAGCTCGTTACGTTCGATTATAAGATCATTACCGCCGTAGAAGATAGCAGTATGAGGATGATCGTGAATAACGTTGTTGCGAAGTGCGTTGCCAACTCCGCCGAGAGACATACCGCCCGCATAGCAAAGCTGCCAACGAGCAACGCGGTAAACGTGGTTATCTTCAATAACACTGTTACCGGGAGTAAGAGTCTTTCTGTCACCACTGTCAAGCTCTATACCCATAGCTCCAATATCGTGGATCGAGCATCCGCGAATAGCAAGACGGTAACCGTGAGAAAGCAATACACCAGAGCCGCGAAGGTTTTTAACCTCACATCTTGAAACTACCACGTCGTCACTGCCGCGGGAGATTATACCGTCACGTCCCGCACACTCAAGAACAACGTTCTCAAGAAGCACGTTCTGACAATTTTTAATGTGAACCATATCGTCTTTAAGGGTAGCGAAAAGAACCTCGTTTACTTCACATCCGCGGGGAGGCATAAAGTATATCTTTCTTGCATCCTCGTCGATGTAGAACGAGCCGGGCTCGTTTACCTCTTCAAGCACGTTATAAAGGAAAAATCTCTGTCCTATACGGAAACGTCCGTGATGGTCACCGTGAGGCTCGGTCTTGATAAGCATTTTTTCTGCATCAAGCTCGGATACTCTGCATCTTCCGGAATCCCAGTCGTATACCCAGAAGCCGTAGGTGTAGAGGAATTTAGGATCCTTCCAGGTTCTTACGTGAGGATCGTTAAAGAGAACGCCGTCCTCTCTGATACCGTATTTTTTACCCCAGCCGTCGTCAATTTCAGGGTCTTCAAAATTCACGTAATCGGTAATGTATATGTATTTACTGCGCTTCGGATACTGAGAGATATGCATAGCCTCCCCGTCTACCGAAATGCTGAGGCCGTCCATAATATTCTGATCGTCCGAAACGCCTGCATCACGAACGTCAAACTCGTAAATCTTGTCTCTGTTGCAGTCTTCAATATGAGAAAGGATCTCGGGATCGGTAACACGCTTAGCCGCTACCTTTTTACCGCCAACGAGACGCGCGCCATCCTTGGCAATTATCTTTACGTTCTTCTTGCCTTCTATAACAAGAGTGTGGTCAAGGTAATATATACCGGGTTCAAGAACTATCTCAAGCTCGCCGTCAACGTGCGCGGCGATCTGACTTTCAAGTTCTTCGATGTTTTTTACGTTAACTTTCATTTTGTCACTCCATTCTGCCCAAAATATCTCGGACGAATAATCCGTTTAAGATATTATACCTAACCGCGTCGGATTTTGCAATAGTAATTCTGTTTTTTCAGGTAGAAAAAGCAAAAAAAGGCTTTGGATTTTATCCTAAAGCCTTTTTAGTTATTCGGTTCGTTTTATAAAACTTATATAAGTTCAGAAGTATGCGGAACTTTTGAGATTCTCGGAGCCGCTCCCGCAAGGTGGGAAATGTCGCGATATTCACGGATAGACTCGTCATCAAACATTCCAAGAGGAATCTGTGCGGTCCAGCCTGCCTCGTCAAACTCGGGCGCGTCAATGCCGAACGCGTAAAGTACGATAGCCGCAAGGTCGCGGATATTCATAGCTTCAATCATAGTTTTATTTACGCCCTTGCCGGTTGCCGCAAAGGTAACGTATCTCTCCTGCTCTGTCCAGCCGCCGTGACCGTGTCCGTCTCCTCCGTGATCGGCAATAGCCATAAACAGAGTGTCCTCAATAATACCCGCATCAACTGCGGCAGTATAAACATCGTTTAACAGAACGTCTACCTCGTGAATTCTCTTCAGATGTTCCGGGAAGCCGTAGCCGTGATGATGTCCCGCACCGTCAACGCTGTCCATCTGAATGAACAGGAAATCAGGCTTTTTGTCCTTGATGTATTCGCAAATAATAGGAGTGAGCTTCTCATCGTGACCGGTTGCGTTTGCAACGCCAAGATTGTTTTCTACGATACCGGTGGTTATCGGACTCCAATCGCAGAAAGAACCGAGCTCCGCATCAGGCATAACCTCGCGTATACGGCGGAAGAGAGACGGGAATTCAGAGTCGATGGGATAGGGATATTCATCTACTCTACCGTTGGTAAGCTTATGTACCTCAGGGCCTACGCCGAGGAGCATAGAGCCCCAGCACTCCGCGCTGATAGTGGGCTTTGAAGCAAGCGCGCCGTAAGTAACGGCACCGTTTGCAAATATGCGGTCAAAATTAGGAGTATCCGCATTCTCTATAAATGAGCCTGCGCCGTCAATACCGACGACTATAACGTGAGAATATTTCTTTTCCATGTTTATCATCCTCCTGAGTCAAACGTTTTATGAAATAATTATATCAGCATCTCCTCGAAAAATCAATACAAATAAAACAAGAAGTATTGATTACATCCGTAATTTATGCTAAAATGATATATATTTCAGCATGATCCTCCGCTGCTCGAAAGGAGAATAAATACATGAACGAAACTGCAAAACTGTTTTTTGATATAGGCGAGCCGCTTGCCGCAGGAGCTTTTGAGTTTACCGACGGTTCAAACGCAAGAAAGCTCTGCCGCGGCTACCGCCGCTATTACGAAAACTGCGATCTGTACGAGTACGATCCCGAATTACCGCTCTATCCTTACGGCGACCCGGGCAAGCACAACACCGCGGTCAATCCGATGTTTTGCCGTCAGTATTCGTGTGACCACGATCTTCTGAAAAGAAAATCCGAGAAAGCATACGAAATATTCAAGGAATTCGACCGCGAGCACAACAGCTATTTTATGCTTGACAGCAGAGACGAGGCAATGAAGTACGCCTACCATCTCGACGGCTGGAATCACAGCGCGCTTGACCTTGAGCGTATAACCGCAGAAGGTTTTGTAGGATATGAAAAGCGTATTTACGAGATGAAAGACGCAGACATGCGTGACGCGCTTCTCGACCTGCTCGAAGGAATACGGACTCTCCATCGCCGTTCGGTAGAATATCTCGAATCTGTCGGGGCGGAGAAAAGACTTATCTCGGCGCTGAAAAAAGTTCCCGAAAATCCGGCAGAGACCGCATACGAAGCGCTTGTGAGCGCGAACTTCGCCTTCTGTCTTGACTCGTGCGACAATCTCGGATACGTTGACTCGTGGCTCCCGAAATACTGGAAGGGTGAAGACCTCACAAAAGAAATGCGCGCTATTATGAAAAACCTCCAGAACTCCGGAGGTTGGAGCATCACTATCGGCCCCGATTACAGCGATCTTACAAAGCAGTGGATCAAAGCGGGACAGGATCTTGCACGCCCCATGATAGAACTCCGAACCGCCGAAGATATGCCTGACGACGTTTGGGACACCGCTCTTGACAGTATCCTTTCCGGCCATTCCCAGCCCTCGTTTTATAATGAAGAAGCGATACAGCGCCGCCTCAAAGAACGCATCCCAGAAGCACCCGAAGAAGACCTCAAATATTTCGCAGGCATGGGATGCACCGAGACCTCGATGTCGGGAATGACCTTCTGCGGCGGCATTGACCTTAATCTGAACGTGCTTCAGGTATTTGACGAGTGCATGAGAGAAGAACTTGGATCCTGCGGCAGCTTTGATAATTTCTACGAGGTGTTTATGGCGCGCCTTCACAAAGCGCAGGACGCGCTTATAAGATACGTTGACGATTATTATACCGAGCGCGCAAACAAAGCGTTTGCTCCTATCCGCACTCTCTTTACCCGCGGATGCATAGAGAATGAAAAAGGCTTTTTCCAGGGCGGCGCAAAATACACCTACGCGATCCCCTCTGACAGCGGAATTCCGAACACAGTAGACTCCCTGCTTGCAGTAAAAGATCTTGTTTTTGACAAGAAGCTTTATTCGCCGAGTGAGTTTATAAAAGCACTCGATTCAGAGGATTTGGAGCTAAAAAATCTCCTCTCCCGCTGTCCCTCATACGGCGTGTGTAACGAAGAGGCAGACGAGCTCGTGCACGATCTTACAAGCAGATTTTATTCTTACTACCGCACGGCCAAGCTCGGAATAGGTCTCGGATTTTTCCCGACAAGCCATCAGTTTGTAAGACACATAGGTGAAGGAAAACGCCTCGGTGCAACTCCGGACGGAAGAAAAGCAAAGCAGGCGGTTGCCGATTCCATCGCCGCGGTAAACGGAAAAGCTGTTGACGGTCCTACCTCGATGCTGCTCTCCGCCGCGCGGTACGACCAGGAAATGGTATACAGTATCCCCGTATTAAATTTAAGTATAAACAACACGTTCAGCCGCGACTCCCTTCGCGCTCTGATAAAGACCTATTTCAAAATGAACGGTACGCAGATGCAGATAACCTGTCAGAGCAGAAAAACACTGATAGATGCCAAGAGAAATCCCGATAAATACCGCGACCTCACGGTAAGAGTCGGCGGCTTTTCCGAGTATTTCTGTAATCTCGACCCGGATTTGCAGGACGCGGTCATAGCTCGCACTATGTTCGACTAAAGCGCACCAAAACAAAAATATTTCGATATTTTTTAATGAGATGCCCACGCGGTATCTCATTTTTTACGTCAGCACCTTGAAATATCCTAAAAAATGGTTTATAATGAAGTATCGCAAGTGAAAGGACTGTATTTAGATGAAAGTAACCTTGCAAAATCTTACCAAAGTATATCCTTCTCGGAGCAAAAAACAGCCGAGCGAAGTGATCGCCGTAAACGATTTTTCTTTTGAAATCGCGGACGGTCAGCTTATCGGACTTCTCGGTCCTTCGGGATGCGGAAAATCCACTACGCTCAATCTTCTCTCCGGACTCCAGAAGCCCACGAGCGGAAAGATATTTTTCGGTGAAGATGACGTTACCGATCTGCCTGCGGAAAACCGCGGAGTAGGTCTTGTTTTTCAGAATTACGCGCTTTACCCTCATTTGACGGTAATGCAAAATATAACCTTCCCTCTCGAGAACAGAAAAGGAAAGGACAAACTCAAAAAATCGGAAATGCAAAAGATGGCACTCGAGGTCGCGCGTCTCGTGCAGATAGACGAGCTGATGGACAGAAAGCCGAGCGAGCTGTCCGGCGGTCAGCAGCAGCGAGTCGCTATTGCGAGAGCGCTTGTAAAAAATCCGCGCATTCTCCTGCTTGACGAGCCGCTGTCAAACCTTGACGCAAGACTGCGTTTACAGACTCGCGAGGAGATAAGACGTATTCAGCGCTCAACCGGTATTACCACCATGTTCGTTACACACGACCAGGAGGAGGCTATGTCAATTTCCGACCTTATCGTGGTAATGAAGGACGGAGTGGTGCATCAGATAGGCAAACCGCAGGAGGTATACGACGATCCGACAGATCTGTTCGTCGCCAAGTTTCTCGGTACTCCCCCGATAAACGTGTTTGACGGCGAGATCAAAGACGGAAAGTTCTATATAGGCGACGAAGTTCAGCTTGATCTTCCCGGTCACGCAGACCGCTCGGTTGTAGCAGCGATTCGTCCCGAGGGATTTTATCTGTCTGACGAGGGTACTCTCACCTGCGCGCTTGATCGCGTTGAGGTAATGGGGCGAGACATCAGCGTGGTCTCAAAGCACGCAAAATCTCAAAACGAGGTCATCCGTTCAATCGTCGGCTCGGATAGCATCGCGCAGATAAACGGCGCGAGTGTCAGATTTTCGATAAAGAAAAACAAGCTGTACCTGTTTGAGGTTCAAACGGGTGAGCGTATCAGATTCTGACACGGGAGACAAAACGATGAAAAATAATTTAAAAGCTTGGATGTACCTGTTGCCGTCCGCCGTTTTTCTCGGACTTTTTCTGGTATACCCGCTGATAGACGTGTTTATATATTCCTTTGAAGAAGGCTTCAACTTCGCATCGCAGTCTTATTTCGGTACGGGCATATATAATTTTTCCTACGTTTTGCGTGACCCGTATTTTCTTGCGGCAGTCAGAAATACCTTTATCTTGGTCGTGATAACCGTTCCCGTATCGACCGTGCTCGCTCTCGTTATCTCGACGGGACTTGCCTCGATAAAAAAGCTTCGCAACCTGTTCCAGACCATATATTTTCTTCCTTACGTAACCAACACTCTTGCCGTCGGCTTGGTGTTTATGATTCTCTTTAAGCCCACGCCCTACTCAAACGGATTTATAAACCAGATACTTTCGGTATTCGGCATATCTCCGATAGACTTTATAAGCGGCCCGTATTTTGCAAAAATGCTGGTGCTGTGTATCTATACCGTGTGGGTGGTGCTCCCGTTTAAGATACTGATTCTCACAGGCGCGCTCGCGTCGGTAGATCAAACGTATTACAACGCGGCAAAGGTAGACGGCACGTCCCGCTTCAGAACTTTCAGAAAGATCACTTTGCCGATGATTTCCCCCACCCTGTTTTATCTTATAATAACCGGATTTATCGGTGCGTTCAAGGCGTATTCCGATGCGGTGGCGCTGTTCGGCACAGATCTTAACGCCGCAGAAATGAACACGATAGTCGGATACATTTACGATATGCTTTACGGCAACTCGGGCGGATACCCCTCGTTTGCTTCCGCCGCCGCCGTGATACTTTTCGTCATAGTGCTGACTATCACCTGTATCAATCTGCTGGTCAGCAAAAAACACGTTCACTATTAAGGAGGCAGTCCCGTGACATACGAAAACACAGAGAAAAAAGCGCGGGCGCGCTCCACTGTACTAAAAGTATTTATTTACGCTATGCTTACCCTGTGGGCGGTTGCAGTACTGTTCCCGTTTTACTGGATGATACTGACCTCCTTCAAAAGCTACGGCGCATACAACGCAGAATGGGTACCAAAGCTGTTTACAACCTCGCCGACCTTAGAAAACTATCAGTCGGCGTTCACCGCAGTCCCTCTGCTTGACTATCTTTTTAACACTCTTATATTCACCGTTCTTACTACCGCTATAATGATGGTAGTCACGGTCAGCGCGGCGTTTGCGTTCTCAAGACTTGAGTTCAAAGGCAAAAACGTGATATTCACACTGTTTCTCGCGCTTATGATGATCCCGAGCGAGCTTGTCGTTATAACCAATTACGTCACCATAACAAACTGGGATTTGAGAAACACGTTTACGGGACTAATTCTCCCGTCTGTCGCATCGGTTTTCTACATATATTTACTTAAAGAAAACTTTTCTCAAGTACCGAACGAGCTTTACTACGCCGCAAAGGTTGACGGCACGTCAGACCTCAAATATCTTCTCAAAGTAATGATCCCCGTATGCCGTCCTACTATCGTTACAATCGCGATACTGAAAATAATCGAATGCTGGAACTCCTACATCTGGCCCCGCCTCGTCACCGACGAACAGGCTTATTTCCTGGTTTCAAACGGAATACAGGAGATCAGGGAAAACGGCTTCGGACGCGAAAATATCCCCGCGATGATGGCGGCAGTGGTAGTAATATCCGTTCCGCTTATCATTCTGTTCCTTATTTTCAGAAAGAAGATAATGGCGGGCGTTTCGAGAGGAGGTCTCAAGGGATGAAAAAATTCCTCTCTGTCTTACTTCTCATTATTCTACTCGTCACCCTGCCCTCCTGCCATGGCACGAAAGAGAAAAAAGCGTTTGAGATCCCAAGCGAATTTGACACCTCAAGAGATTACGAGATCTCTTTCTGGGCAAAAAACGACACCAATATGACGCAGGTGGAAATCTACAAAGACGCAATAGCCGATTTTGAGGCACTTTACCCTAACATAAAGGTAAATCTCCGTCTTTATACCGACTACGGTAAGATCTACAACGACGTTATCACAAACATAGCAACAAGCACCACGCCGAACGTGTGCATAACCTATCCCGACCACATAGCAACGTATCTGACGGGTGAGGATACGGTAGTGCCGCTTGGCGA
Source organism: uncultured Lachnospiraceae bacterium (assembly GCA_964525525.1). Classification (GTDB taxonomy): domain Bacteria; phylum Bacillota; class Clostridia; order Oscillospirales; family CAG-272; genus RGIG2161. The sequence goes on from CAZGHD010000005.1 coordinate 27,326, forward strand.
ATTGTTCTCCGACAAAAAATACGGACTTGGCGGAAGCGAGCTTAAATTCGACTCCCCCAAAAAGGACGAGATAGTTCCCGAGTTTCTGTCCGAATGTGAATTTAACGGCGACTATTACGCGATCCCGTATATGCGCTCCACCGAGGCGTGCTACGTCAACAAAACTTACGTTGAAAAGCTCGGATTCACCCTGCCGGAAACCCTGACGTGGGATTTCATATGGGAGGTATCCGAAGCAGCAATGGCGCAGGATGCAGACGGTAATTTCACCGTCAACGGTCAGAAGGTGCTCGTTCCGTTCATCTACAAATCCACCGACAACATGATGATACAGTACCTCGCGCAAAAAGACGCAGAGTATTCAAATCAGCTTGGTGAGATCAAGATATTCAACAGCGACACCACAGAATTTCTGTACACCATCGCCGAGCACTCGACAAGCAAATCGTTTAATACCTTCAAGAGAATCGGCTATCCCGCAAACTACTTAAACGCAGGTCAGTGCATTTTCGCGATAGACTCCACCGCAGGCGCTACCTGGATGGGCTCTGACGCTCCGCTTGTAGACATCGCGGAGGACAGACTGGTTGATTTCGAGACCGCTGTAATGACAATCCCGCAAGTTGACCCCGAAAACCCTAAAATGATCTCTCAGGGACCGTCTATATGCGTGTTTAACCGTGAAGACCCGCAGGAGGTTCTTGCATCGTGGATGTTCGCGCAGTATATGCTTACAAACGAAGTACAGATAGCGTATTCGCAGACAGAGGGTTACGCCCCGGTAACTTCAAAGGCACAGAATTCGGAAGAATATGTAGACTATCTCTCCCGCGAGGGCGAGGATGACGAGCTCTATTACGACGTAAAGCTCAAAGCTACCAAGCTGCTGCTCGACAACGTGGAAAACACCTTCGTCACTTCCGTGTTCAACGGTTCAGCATCTCTGCGTAACGCCGCGGGACAGCTTATCGAGGAGGTAAACCTCAGCGCACGCCGAAGCGAAACGATAGACGACGCATATATTTCAGACCTCTACGATGAGGTCACCGCTCTTTACCGTCTTGACGGAATAAGCACCGCATCCGGCAAGATAACTCTCGGTGAAATGCCCACGTCTTCCAAGATTTTGATCGGCGCGATCGCGATTTGCTGGGTTTGCATGGGAATTTATGTCGTAATAAACAAAATAAAAAGCAAAAAAACCCAAAAAATCTCTCTATAAAATATTGATTTTACAAAAATAAAATGTATAATATAACTTAACAGTATATTTTGCAGAAATTGCATAATAACTAGTTCTTTTAAGGAGAAAACAAAATGAAAAAAATTCTTGCAATACTTCTCGCTCTTACAATGGTAATGGCTTTTGCCGCTTGTAACGAACCCGAGCAGCCCAACACCGACGCAGACACCACCGTAGCTGATACTACCGTGGCTGACACCACCGTTGCAGACACCGACGATACTCCCTCCGACGTAAAGGTTATGACTCACGAAGAGTACATGGCTGCAGAGATCGACGCTGAAGTTGTCGTTGAGACCTACGTTCAGGCTCACCAGTCTTGGTGGGACAACAAGGTAACCGTTTACTGTCAGAGCCCTGACGGCGCATACTTCGTATATGAGCTTGCTTGTACCGAAGAGGATGCAGCTAAACTCGTTCCCGGTACCAAGATCAGAGTTACCGGTACCAAGGGCGCTTGGGAAGGCGAGATCGAGATCATGGGCGGCACCTTTGAGTTCGTTGAAGGCGGAGACACCTTCATCGCTGAAGCATTTGACGCTACCGCGCTTCTCGGCACCGACGAGCTTATCGACCATCAGAACGAGCTCGTAGCATTCAAGGGTCTTACCGTTAAGACTATCGAGTACAAGAACGGCGAACCCGGTGACGACATCTACCTCACTCTCACTCTTGGCGAAGCTGACTATTCCTTCTGCGTTGAGATCTATCTCACCGGCGCTGACAGCGACGTTTACACTACCGTTGGAACTCTCAAAGAGGGTGACGTAGTTAACGTTGAAGCTTTCCTTTACTGGTATCAGGGTGCTAACCCCCACGTTACCGCAATTGCTATCGCTGAGTAATTTATGTATTAAAAAGAGTGTTTCCCCAAAAGGAAACACTCTTTTTTTCATCTTAAATTGACTTTTCTCAAAATAAGTGATAGAATATAGACAATTAATATAAAACCATAAAATCGGAGAAATAAGATGGAAAACAATTTTAAGGGAATATACACTGCCCTTCTTACCCCGTTTGATAAAAACGACAAAATAAACGAAAAAGAGCTTGAAAAGCTGATCAAATTCAACGTTGATATGGGCATCAAAGGATTTTACGTCGGAGGCAGTACCGCCGAGGCGTTTCTGCTTTCCCGTGACGAGCGCAAGCAGATAATGGATATAGTCAAATCAACAGCACCCGACAAAACTCTTATCGCGCATATCGGCTCGATAAGCGAAGCTGAGGCTCTCGACCTCGCGCACCACGCTAAAAAACTCGGATACGACGCAATATCCTCGGTAGCTCCGTTCTACTATAAATTCTCCTTTGAGGAAATAAAGAACTACTATTTCCGTTTGGCAGACGCAACGGGAATGAAAATGCTGGTCTATCACTTCCCTGCCTTCTCCGGCGTTAATATGGGCGCAGGCGAGCTTGGTACGTTTTTGTCTGATGACAGAGTACTCGGTATAAAATTCACCTCAAACGACTTCTTCACCCTTGAGCAGTGCAAGTCCTGCTTCCCGGACAAAGTAGTGTTTAACGGCTTTGACGAGATGTTCCTCTCAGGACTCTCAATGGGAGCTGACGGCGGCGTTGGAAGCACCTACAACTTCATGGCTGACAAGTTCGTAGCTATACAAAAGCTGTTTTCAGAGTGCAAGATCGCCGAAGCGCAAAAGATACAAAAAGAGGCAAACCGCATCATAACGATACTTTGCAAGATCGGCGTAATGCAGGCAGAAAAAGAGGTACTCAATCAGCTCGGCTTTGATTTCGGAATCTGCCGTAAACCGTTCGGTGAGCCGACAGATGAACAGAAACAACTCATAGCAAAAGAAATAATTCCGTTTATAAAAAGCAAATAAGGAGGCACGAAATGTATAACTTCCCGATAGGCGCAATGCTCAATTCCTTCCGTCTCCCCTTCCGCGAGGGAGTGGAAAAGGCAGCTTCCCTCGGTGTAAAGGGACTTCAGATGTACATGACAGGCGGAGATATGGATCCCGAAACTCTCTCTCCTGCAACTATAAAGGAACGTCTTGACATAATCAAATCAAACGGACTGGTCGTCTCCGCTATCTGCGGCGACCTCGGTCACGGATTCGGCGATCCCGAGACAAATCCGAAAAAAATCGAACGCTCAAAGCTGATTCTTGAGAAAACCCTGCTTTTTGAATCCAACGTAGTTACAACCCACATAGGAGTGGTTCCTCCCGACAAATCTCACCCGAGATACGCGATAATGCAGGAAGCGTGCGCCACTCTTTCCGAATACGCAGATTCTCTCGGCGGTCATTTCGCGATAGAAACCGGTCCCGAGACCGCGGCAGTACTCAAGGATTTCCTTGACAGTCTCGGCTCGCGCGGCGTTGCGGTAAATCTTGACCCTGCCAATCTCGTTATGGTAACCGGCGACGATCCCGCAAAAGCGGTATACACGTTAAAGGATTATATCGTTCACACCCACGCAAAGGACGGCGTTAAGCTCCTTGACCGTGATCCCGAGATAATTTACGGCATCAGATCTCAATCTGACCTTGAGCATCAAGGTCTCGCTTTTCAGGAAATGCCTCTCGGAAAAGGCGGCGTAGATTTTGACGCTTATCTCAAAGCACTTGAAGACGTCGGATTTAAGGGATTTCTTACCATTGAGCGCGAAGTCGGCGACGATCCCGCGGCAGACATCGGGCTTGCGGTTAATTTCTTAAAGGACAAAATAAACAGTTTATAATAAGGCGGTCATAAAATGAAAACATCTATTTCTTCATACAGTTTTGCAGTTACCGGTCAGCCGCAGATAAATCTGATAGAAAAAGCAAAGGCTCTCGGATTTGACGCGATCGAGTTTACCGATATAAGCCCGCTCGACGGTAAAAGCGAGCTTGAAACCGCAAAAATCCTGCGCGAAACGGCAGACAAAGTAGGTATAGAAATCTCCTGCAACTCTGTCGGCGCCGATCTTCTCTGCAAAGACGTCAAAGCGGAGATCGCCCGCGTAAAAGCAAAGGTAGACGTAGCCGAAGCTCTCGGCGTAAAAATGATGCGTCACGATGCCACCTTCCGTACTCCCGCAGGCGGAAAAGGCTTTATCAACGTTGTGGGCGGTATTGCGGACGCTTGCCGCGAGATAACCGAATATGCGGCTCAAAAAGGGATCAAAACTATGGTAGAAAACCACGGTATGTTCTGCCAGGATTCCGACCGCGTTGAGCTTCTCGTAAACACCGTAGATCACCCCAATTTCGGCATCCAGCTTGACGTAGGTAACTTCCTCTGCGTTGACGAGGATCCCGGTACAGCGGTCGGCAGATGCGCTAAATACGCGTTTAACGTCCACATAAAGGATTTCCTTTATAAATCGGGCGAGGCAGGCTCTCCCGGCGAAGGATGGATACATACCCGTGGCGGTTCTTACATAAGAGGAACTATCGCAGGACACGGAGTAGTGCCGATAAGACAGTGCGTAGAGGCGGTAAAACGCGCAGGCTATGACGGATACCTCACACTCGAGTTTGAAGGTCTTGAACGCATTGACAGTGCCCTCAAGCTCGGATACGAGTATATAAAAACTCTTCTGTGACACATAAAAAACGCATTGCGAAGCAATGCGTTTTTTTATATTTATATTTTCATTATTCCAAGCGTATCAAGAACAGAGGATACAAGAATAAGAATTATACATATCGGAGCGATATATTTTATCATAACCGAAAACATACCGCGGCGGCCGAACTTGCTTCCGTCAACAGTTACCTCGTCGATAATAGCCTTGGGCTTGATGATATATCCAACGAATATACAGGTAAGGAACGCCACAATCGGCATAAGCACGCTGTTACTGATAAAGTCAAAGAAATCAAGGAACTGCAGACCGATTATCTTAATGTGGCTGAGAACGCCGAATCCGAGCGAGGACGGAAGACCCATCAAGATACAGAACACGAACACCACAAGGCAAGCAAGCTTTCTGTTCATCTTGAGCTTGTCCTGAATTACCGAAACGATAGTCTCCATGAGAGAGATAGAGGACGTAAGCGCCGCAAAAAGCACGAGCAGGAAGAATACCGCGCCGATAATCGCACCTCCGGGCATTGCGTCAAACACCTTCGGGAGAGTGATGAACATAAGGCTGGGACCTTTACCGAGCGCCTCCTCATTACCGCCGGAGAACGCAAACACCGCGGGAATTACCATAAGGCCTGCGAAAAATGCGATACCGGTATCGAACACTTCGATCTGTGCAACCGATTTTTCGATGCTGACGTTCTTTTTCATGTAAGAACCGTAGGTTATCATTATACCCATAGCAAGCGACATAGAGTAGAAAAGCTGTCCCATCGCCGCAAGAACGGTAGTTACCGAGAAACGTGAAAAGTCAGGTGTAAGATAGTATTTAACGCCCTCCCACGCGCCCGGCAAAGTTACCGAGTATACCGCAACGACAAGGGTAAGAACAACCAAAACGGGCATCATTATCTTGCTGACGTTTTCAATACCCTTCTGAACGCCGAAAAGAACTATTATAGCGGTCGCCGCCATAAACAAGAGATACCAGAATATCGGTTCGCCGGTTTTGGAAATAAACGAATCAAAGTATCCGTCCTGCGCCGATGCGTGAGCCGAGCCGGTAGAGAAATCAAAAAGATACTTGGTTACCCATCCGCCGATAACCGAATAGTACGGCAGAATTATCGCGGGCACTATCGCGCCAAGATAACCGATAATCGAAAATCTCTTGTC
>CAZGHD010000006.1:0-32952 GCA_964525525.1 uncultured Lachnospiraceae bacterium
AGAACGTCTCTTACCTCACAGAAAAGCTCATATTCAAGCGAATACAGCTTGTCTTTAGCGCCGAGAATGGTCGCCTCCATATCCTTAAGCTCGTCGGTTATATATCTCTCGCCGTTTGTAAGAGTCTGCTTTCTTATATATCTTTCGGGTACGAGATCAACGTTGGATCTCGAAACCTCGATATAATATCCGAATACCTTGTTGTATCCGATCTTTAGATTTTTAATACCTGTAAGCTCTTTTTCTTCAGCCTCTATGCGGTTTATCCAGCTCTTACCGTCGGTCATAACACTTCTGAGATAGTCAACGTCCGAGTTATAGCCCTCGGCTATCATTCCGCCCTCTCGGATGAGAAAAGGCGGTGTTTCACAGATGCTGTTTTCCACAAGAGTACGAAGCTCTGCCATTTCGTCAAGTCCGTCTCGGATAGAAGAAAGCTCGTCGCTCGAAGCGGCGGAAAGCAGTTCCTTTACCGCGGGGATGATCGAAATGGTAGTATATACCGAGCGCAGATCGCGCGCATTTGCAGTACCGTAGATTATTTTCGTAGTAAGACGCTCAAGGTCAAGCGCGCCGGAAAGAAGCTCGGACAGCTCCTCTCGCATCATAAAGTTTGAAAACAGTTCTCCTACAGCATTCTGGCGCAAAACGATCTGGGACGCTTTAACGAGCGGATGCTCTATCCACGATCTGAGCATTCTTGCACCGGGAGCGGTTTTGGTTTTATCAAGTACCCAAAGGAGAGTTCCTTTTTTCTCCTTGGTACGCATAGTTTCGCAAAGTTCAAGATTTCTGCGGGTGTTTATATCTATGCCGAGATACTGATCCTGCGAATAAAGCTGAAGCTCTTTTATATAGGATACGTCTTTTTTCTGAGTTTCCTCAATGTATCCGATAAGCGCGCCGATTGCCGCTGTCTCGCTGTAACACGGAGGCTCAGTATTACCCATATCGGTAAAATGTGCTCTTACCGATTCCTCGCAGGCAGCGGGATCAAACAGATACTCCTTGTCGTCAACGACGGATGCAGAAAGACGCTCGCGCAGGAACTCGTAAACGTTCATTTTCTGCTCATACGGCAGGCTTAATATTACCTCGCGCGGAGAGTAGGTGGACAGTTCGGACATAAGCTTTGCAGTTATATCTGTCTTTTTGTCGTCACCGGACACGAAATGGGTTGCGGATATTTTAGGAGTAGTAATATCGGTGAACGCCACCGCGATCTCGTTATCCCCGAAATACACCGCGCAAAGATAGTTGTTTTTTGTATCAGTAAGAAGATCGCTTTCGATAACCGTACCGGGAGTAATAACCCTGACCACTTCGCGGCGCACAAGACCTTTTGCCTGCGACGGGTCTTCCACCTGCTCGCAGATCGCGACCTTGTAACCCTTTTCAATAAGACATCCGACGTACTGCTCGTAGGAGTGAAAAGGAACACCGCACATAGGCGCCTTGTTTCCCTCTCCGCAGTCGCGCGCGGTAAGAGTTATATCAAGCTCACTCGACGCAAGGGTTGCGTCGTTGAAAAACATTTCGTAAAAGTCGCCGAGGCGATAGAACAAAATGTGATCGCGATATTGGTCTTTTATCTCGAAATATTGCTGCATCATAGGTGTTACGCCCACGATCTTCTCCTCCGTTCGGTTTACTTTAAATCTTTTTAGTGATTATGACCGCAATCTGCGTGGCAGCTTGAGCAATCGTGAGTGCAAGGACGCTCACCGGTGATAGTAAAGGTTATCTCACCGTTTACCTCGTTCATAAACTTGTTTACTTCTTCCTGAGTTGCGGTATATTCAACGTAAACGGGATGAGAAACGATAGAGTCGTAAAGCTGTTCGATTCTGTTGTTTATCGCCTCGATTATATCGTTATCGGTCTCGCCCTTCTTGTATTCTTCGGCGAGAGCAACGCGCTGAGCGTTGTACTCAAACATAAGATTCTGCACTTCAGTGCTCTCGTCAAATGCCTTTTTAGCGGCATCCATTTTCTTTATACGCTCGTCCTCTTTGATTGCGTTTCCGAGTGCTACTGCAAGCTCCATTACTTTGTTATCCATTTTTATTTCCTCTTTCTTTTATTATTCTGAATATAGCGCGTAAGTGTCCGCGCCTGTTATTTTAAGCTCTTTGAATTCGCCTATCATAACGTCGTCGCGTTTGATATGTACTAATTTTGCGCCGGATGTACGTCCTGAATACACGCCGCCGCCTTTTTTGCTCATTCCGTCCACCAAAACCCGTTGAGTTGTGCCGACCAGAGCCTCGTTATTTTTTCTTGAAAGCTCATTTTGCAGAGTTATAAGCCTGTCAAAACGCTCGTTTTTCGTCTCATCGGGTATCTGATCTTCCCTCTCGGCGGCAGGAGTACCCTTTCGCGGAGAGTATATAAACGGATAGATCATATCGAATTTTGCCTCTGCGACAACTTCAAGAGTTTTTTCAAAATCCTGCTCGGTCTCGCCCGGGAATCCTACGATTATATCAGACGTTATAGAAATTCCCGGCATAGCATCGCGCAGTTTACGCGCTGTACAGAGATATTTTTCCGAGTCGTACCTTCTGTTCATCGCACGAAGTATATCGTCGCTGCCCGACTGAAGAGGAAGGTGGAAATGACGCGCTATCTTCTCGTTTTTTGCCATTACTTCTATTAGTCTGTCAGACACATCCTTCGGGTGGCTGGTCATAAATCTGAGCAGGAAATCACCCTCAAGCGAAGCAAGAGACTCAAGCAGCGACGGAAAATTGCCCTCTCCGTCAAAATCGTTGCCGTATGAATTTACGTTCTGCCCGAGCAGGGTTATGTCTTTATATCCTTTTGAAATAACGTCTTTTACTTCCTCGATAACCGCCTCGGGCGCGCGGCTGCGCTCTCTGCCGCGTACGTAAGGAACGATGCAGTAGGAGCAAAAATTGTTGCACCCGTACATTACTGATACCCACGCCTTAAACGTGCTTTCGCGCTCTATCGGAATATTCTCGCTTATCGAATAGTCGTCGTCCTCTCTGAATATTCTTCCCCTTTTTTCGAGTCGCTGGGCTATAAATACGGGAAGCTTTGAAAGCGACGCCGTACCGAAAACTATATCAACGTACGGATAGCTGTTTTTGAGCTCGTCCGCTCTGCTCTTTTGAGCAGGCATACATCCGCATACCGCGATAATAAGCTCGGGATTTTTATTTTTCAGATGCTTATACTGACCGATAAGAGATAGCGCGCGGAGCTCTGCGTGTTCTCTTATGGCACAAGTGTTCACCACTATGAGATCAGCCTCGGACGGCTCCTCAGAGATAGAGTATCCCATCTCGCGAGCCATGCCTTTCAGCTTCTCACTGTCCGCCTCGTTCTGTTGGCATCCGAGGGTAAGAACGAATGCAAGCGGAGGAGTACCGAGCCGCAGAGTTTTGTTCTTCGTATATTCTTTTATTTTATTCATCGCGCAGGCGTATTCCGCCGCGCCGCCGACAATATTTTCTATTGATTTCACCGCCTATAATAAACCTTATTATATTATACTATAAAAACGGACTTTCTGTCAACAAAAGCCGGACAGTTATCCGGCTTTTTTCTAACTATTTTTTGTTTTTCCGTTCCTTTTTTCCATAAATTTATTGTTTATATATATACCGACGAGTCCTATTCCGGCGGTAAGCAAGAAAACTATAACAGAACGCAGAAGATTGCCCTCGGTTATGCTTGCACCGACGTAGGTTGAGCTTATCACCGACGGTATGCGTGACACAGTGGAGATAACAAAAAATCTGAGCGGAGATATTCCGGTACAGGGTGCAAAATAGTTAAGCATATCCTTCGGAGTACCCGGAATCACGTAAAGGATAAACATAAAGGAATCGCGCTTCGTGGGATTTGTTAAGAACTTGAGCTTACTGTATTTTTCGGAATTTATCATCTTGTCTATCTGCTTACCGCCAAGCGCTCTGACGGTGAAAAAGATAGCCATGGACGACAAAAGAATTCCCGCAAGGCAGAGAAAAAGTCCGCCCCACGTGCCGTAAAGCATTCCCGCTATTATCTCGATAGGTTCACCCGGAATTACCGCCAAAATGACCTGCAGAACCTGAATACCGAGCATAATAAACACGCCCCAAATGCCAAACGAGCGTATAAATTCACCGAAAGCGGCTCTGTCCTGCTCGTTTTTCAGTCTCATGGCGTAAGGAAGCAGCCACGCTACAAGCACGCACGCTAAAACAACGAGCAAAATTATTCCAATAATCTTCAGTATCTTTTTTGTTTTAATAGATTTATTCATTTTCAAACTCCGCTACCTTGTAGTCGGGTGACGTAATCTCAAATCCGTCTTTTATCCCGTCGGTAAGGTATATCTCGCCGTTATCCGTTATGAACATAGCCTCAAACTCATATTTTCCGCTCTTATAAAACTCGTATCCGTCTTCAAGCCCAAGCACGAACAGCGCGGTAGAGAGCGCGTCAGCCTCTGTACCGTTTTTCGACAGTACTGCTACGCTGACGAGTCCGTTATATGTCGGATAACCGGTTTCGGGATCGAATATATGATGATATTTTACCCCGTCCACTTCGCGGTATCTTTCGTAAGAGCCGGATACCGAAACGAATCCCGAACTTACAGAAACCGTTCCTACCGTTCCGCCTCCCATAGGATCACGTACCGCTATTTTGAAATCACTGCCGTCCGGCTTGCGCCCGAACACCGCCACGTTACCGCCAAAGGACAGAAGTCCGTAACCGATAGCCGTGGAATCAAGATATTCAATAACCTTTTGTGCGGCGTAACCCTTGCCTATTCCGCCGAGGTCGAGCTTTAATTCCGGATCTGCCTTGATTATCTTGTCCTCTCCAACCGTTATGCCGGAGTAATCCAAATGAGAAAGAGCCTCTTTTATCTCCGCATCAGACGGGATTCCCTCAGCGTCAGGCGAATTTATCTGCCAAAGGTCGGTAAGCCCCGCAACGGCAGGATTATACGCTCCGCCCGTCCCTTTTGCAATATCAAGCGCGGCAGAGATAAGCTCTGCGGTTATTTCTTCTGGGTAATAAAGCGTTTCACTGCCCGAGTTTAACGCATATATCTCGCTGTTTTCATCCGTTCTTGAAACAGCGTCTTCTATTTCACCTATAAGTCTGGCTATTTTACTATACGCGGTATCCATCGTTTCGCCGTCAGTATAAAGATTAAGAGTTATCACGGTGTCCATCGCGTAAATGTTTTTCTCTCTCAGCTCAACTTTATCCGAGCAAGCACACAGAAACAATGTAATCAAGGCAAGTAAAGCGCAGAAAATTCTTTTTTTCATTATACAACGTCTCCCGTTTTATTTGTTGGAATCGCGCGCATCAAAAGCGCGGATATAACGCCGGTAACGGCTCCGCAAAAAACAGCCGCAACAAGCAAAAGCGGCAGATAGAGAAACACGCCTGCCTCCCGCATCAAAACAAAAGCCGCTAAAATCTGTCCTATATTGTGCGCCGCCGCGCACAGTACCGACACGCCGATAAGTCCGATATATTTTTCGTATATTCTGCGCGTTAAAGCAAGCGCGAGAAACGACAAAATTCCTCCGCACAGCGAAAACGCGAACGAGGTGACGCTGCCGAACAAAAGTGAGGAAATAAGTATTCTCAAAAGGGAAACAGCCGCCGCGTGGTAAATTCCTATTCGGTAAAAAACGACCACCACCGCGATATTCGCAAGGCCCAATTTAACGCCCGGTATGCCAAGCAGAGCACCAAGTGGTACAAGTCCCTCGAGATAGGACAAAACGAGTGCTACGGCGCAAAAAACGCCACACATCGCAACTCTGTACGCAGGAGAGCGCTTGCTATCCGATAACGGCATCGTGATCACCGCCTTCCCACCCGGATTCTACCCTGATTTTAATATGAGCGGGGGCGCATACGATAACCTCGCCGCCGCGGGAAATTTTCTCTGACTGTACGCAGTATCCGTTCGGGCAGTCTGACGCCGTTACCTCTGCCTCGCCGTTCTCGATTTTCACGGTAAGCGAGTATCCGTTTTGAGACTTTACCGAATATTCACCGTTTTTATCAAGCGGGTATTCCGCGAGTACCGTATCCGAATTTTCTATCACCGAGATACTGTTTCCGTTATCGTTTTTGCTCAAAAAAAACAAGAGCCAGACGGAAAATGACAACAGCAAAACCACGGCGACCGCAATAAAGTCGCCGGGAAACAGCCGTATCAGATTTCGCCCGCTCTTTTTCATTTCGTTTTGATTCCTTAAATATCAGGTATTACGGTCGGTCTGCTTGAATTTTTTAAGATTTCCTATCTTCTGTGCGCGCTTCTCAAGCTCTGCGATAACGTCCTCTATCGGAACGCCGCACTCGACCATCATAACTATAAGATGGTACGCGAGGTCGGAAATTTCACCTACAAGCAGTTCCTTGTCGCCGTTTTTTGCGGCGATTATAGTCTCTGCGCTTTCCTCGCCGACTTTTTTAAGTATTTTGTCTATTCCCGCTTCAAAAAGATAGCAGGTATATGAGCCTTCCTGCGGCTCTGCTTTTCTCTGTTTTGCCGTTTCGTAAAGAGAAACGAGTGCGCTGTTGTTATTCTCCATTTTTATAATCCATTCTTTCGTAAATTATTGACTGTCTGACAGACTTCTGTAAAAGCAGGTACGGTTTCCGGTATGGCACGCCGCGCCTATCTGCTCGACCTTTATAAGCAAAGTATCCTCGTCGCAGTCGTAAAGGATCTCCTTCACGTGCTGAAAATGCCCTGAGGTCTCGCCCTTGTTCCACAGCTTCTGTCTTGATCTACTGTAAAACCACGTTTTGTTTGTTTTAAGAGTAAGCTCAAGCGACTCCTCGTTCATATAACCGAGCATTAATACTTCGCCGTTATCAGCATCCTGTATTATGGCGGGGATAAGATCGCTTTTCTTAAAAAAATCAGATAAATTTTTCATTTTTATGACCACACCTTATATTCTGACGTTGACGCCCTCGCCATCAAGATATTCCTTGAGTTCTCCAATACCGAGCTCGCGGTAATGGAACAGGGTTGCCGCAAGCGCGGCAGACGCCTCTGTCTCGGTAAATACGTTTTTGAAATGCTCCTTGCATCCGCCGCCACCGGAAGCGATGACCGGGATATTAACGAGCGACGCCACTTTTGCGGTAAGCTCGATGTCATATCCGTTTTTGGTTCCGTCAGCGTCCATTGAAGTAAGAAGTATCTCTCCCGCACCGAGGCGTTCACCCTCAAGCGCCCACTCGATTGCATCAAGTCCCGTGTCTATTCTTCCGCCGTTTATAAATACGGCAAACGTACCGTCCTCGCGGCGTTTTGCATCTATCGCAAGCACCACGCACTGACTTCCGAATTTATCAGCCGCTTCAGATATGAGATACTTATTTTTCACCGCGGCAGAATTGACACCTACTTTATCGGCACCCGCTCGGAGAATTTTTTTGAAATCCTCGATAGTTCTGATACCGCCGCCGACTGTAAGAGGCATAAACACCTCACGGGAGGTCTTTTCAACTACGTCAACGATTGTGTCTCTGTTTTCGTGAGATGCGGTAATATCAAGAAAAACAAGCTCGTCTGCGCCTTGAGTATTGTACAGCTTCGCTATCTCAACCGGGTCTCCCGCGTCTCGCAGATTTACGAAATTCGTTCCCTTGACTACCCTGCCGTCCTTAACGTCAAGGCAGGGAATTATTCTTTTGGTTATCATTTTATTTACCCGCGCCTTTCGCGATAGCTTCTTTTAGGTCAAGCGTGCCGCTGTAAAGCGACTTTCCGCAGATAGCCGCGTAAAGTCCCATTTCGGTGAGCTTTTCGATGTGCGATATATCTTTGATACCGCCGCTTGCGGTGATCTTTACGTTAACAGTTTCGGACAGGATTCCGAGCTGCTCGAAGTTAGGCTCGGTCAGCGTGCCGTCCTTGTCAATATCGGTAAAGATTATATTATCGACACCTATATCCTCCATAAGGCGCGCAAAATCGGTATATTTAACAGACGAGCTGTTGGTCCAACCGTCAACACATACCATACCGCCTTTAGCGTCTATACCCACCGCGATCTTGTCACCGTGTTTTTTTACAGCCTCGCGCACAAATTCAGGATTCTGAAGCGCGGACGTACCGAGAATGACTCTGCGGATACCTCCGTCTATGTATCTGTCAACGGTATCCATATTGCGGATTCCTCCGCCTATCTCAACCGGAATCGAAACGGATGACGCAATACGGCAGATAAGCTCCATATTTTCGGGAACGCCGGATTTTGCACCGTTTAAGTCAACCGTGTGAATCATTTCAGCCCCCGCGCTCTCAAAGGAACGTGCGGTCTGGACAGCATCCTCCGCAACCTTTGAAGCGGTACCGTATTCGCCTTTGTGCAGGCGGACGCACTGCCCGCCGAGTATATCTATTGCAGGTAATATAAGCATTTTTGTCTCCTAAATAAGCTCCGCAAATGCGGAAAGCATTGAAAGCCCCGTGTTTTCGCTTTTTTCGGGATGGAATTGAGTTCCGAAAACGTTGCCCCTGCCGACCGCAGCGCAAACCTCTTCGCCGTAATCGGAAACTGCGATTATATCGTCGCGGTTCTCGGGCACCGCCTTAAAGGAGTGAACGAAATAAACGTAAGGTTTATCCCCCTGCCCCTTCATTATCGGAGAGTCAGGCTTCAGCACCTCAAGAGAGTTCCAGCCCATATGAGGAATTTTATACTCGCGGCTTTTCTCGCACGCGGTCAGCTTTATGACCTTACCGGGGATAAGTCCGAGCCCGTCGCACTCTCTTACCTCTGTACTGCTGTCAAAAAGCAGCTGCATACCAAGGCAGATACCGAAAAGCGGTTTGTTCTTAACCGATTCTTTTATAAATTTATCAAGTCCCGTTTTGTTCAGGCACTCCATAGCATCGGGGAAAGCACCGACACCGGGAAGAATCAACCCGTCTGCCGCACTTAGTTCTGCCGCATCACCCGACGCAAATGCAGAAATTCCAAGGTGACTGCAAGCGTTAAGTACGCTGTGCAGATTTCCCATACCGTAATCTATTATTCCAATACGCTTCATCAAAGAATCCCCTTTGCGGAAAGTATCGCACCGCCGTTTGGCGCAAGAGACTGTGCGATCGCACGGGCCGCAGACTTGAATATTGCCTCGGTCTTGTGGTGATCGTTTTCTCCGTACATAAGATTTACGTGGAGAGTCGCCCCCATATTAAAAGCAAGCGCGCGGAAGAATTCAAGAGTGAGCTGACTGTCGTAGTCACCTATCATAGGAGCTTTGAACTCCGCATTGAAAACGAGATACGGGCGTCCGCAGAAGTCGATAACCGAAAGCGCCATGCTTTCGTCCATCGGAACGTACGATTGACCGAAGCGCGCGATTCCCTTTTTGTCTCCCGCAACTTCACAGAAAAGCGAGCCGAGAACTATACCTACGTCCTCAACCGTGTGGTGACCGTCAACGAAAAGGTCACCTTTCATATCAAGCTCGATCTCAAATCCGCCGTGTACACAGAAGGAATTAAGCATATGATCGAAAAATCCGATACCTGTACTTCCGTTAAGTTTACCCGCATCAGAGCCTACGGACAGTGTCATTTTTATCTGAGTTTCTTTGGTATTTCTTTCGGTAGATACTTTTTTCACGTCATATTCCCCTTTCGTCACTGTGCTTGATTATATACCACTTTACACGCGTTGTCAAGCTCTCTTATAACTTCGTCCGTTTCTTCTTTAAAAGAAGCGGTAACGCGTATATATTTGCCCATGCATCTTATCTTGATCGAATTGTCTTTAAGCGCGGAGTACACCTTTTCAGCCGCGTCGCCAAGCTCGGCGAACACGAAGTTGGTGTCGCTTTTATATACCTTAAAGCCGTATTTCTCCGCCATTTTACAAAGCGCTGACGCGAGCTTTTTGCGCTCACTTATCATAACCGCAGTATTTTCTTTTATTTCCTCATAATGGCGAAGCACCGCCGCCGCAACTCTTTGAGTCGAAGTATTTAAGTTATAAGGACTTTTTACCTTTTTGATAGCCGAGATAAGCTCCGCCTGCCCTACCGCAAATCCAGCGCGCATTGCGGCAAGTCCAAACGCTTTTGAGAGAGTTTTCAGCACTATGAGATTCTCATACTTCTCATAGTCGTTTAAAATTCCGTTATCCGATTCGCAGAACTCCATATACGCCTCGTCAACTACGATAAGCGCATCTGTCTGTGAAACAAATTTTTCTATGTCAGCCTTAGGGTAACATCTGCCGGTAGGATTGCAGGGGTTAGAAAAGATCACCATTTTGATGCCTTTTTCTGCCACTTCTTTGCTTATAGCAGAAAAGTCTATCTCAAAATCGTCGTGCTTTGTGTATCTCACGATCTCCGCCCCGCTTATCTTCGCGTAAAACTCGTACATCGAAAAATCAGGGAGAACGACCATGACCTTGTCGCCCTGAGAAAGGAACGTCTGCGAGATCACCGAGATCAGCTCGTCCGAGCCGTTACCGGCAACGACACAGTTTTCATCAACACCGTATATCTTCGCATATTCGGACACGAGAACGGCCGCAGTTGAATCCGGGTATCTGTTAAACGGAATTTCTTCAAACGCCGCGCGCATATCCGTCATCATAGACTCCGACGGCAGAAACGGACTTTCATTTGCATCAACGCTTATTCTGTAGGATGCGTTGTCCGGAATATATTCGTGAAGTGAATTTATCTTTTCGGGTAGGTATTTATTCATTTTCAAACCTTATTCTTACAGAATTGGCGTGTGCGCCGAGACCTTCCGACTCAGCAAAACGGATAACGTCATCCTTGACCGAACGAAGCGCGTCTTTGCTGTAGCAAAGATACTGGGACTTTTTAACGAAGGTATCCACAGACAACGGAGATGCGAATCTCGCAGTACCGTTAGTGGGGAGAACGTGGTTAGGTCCCGCAAAATAGTCGCCGAGCGGTTCGGGCGCGTATTCACCGAGGAATACCGATCCCGCGTTTTTCACCTTTTCAAGAGCCGCCATAGGATCGGTCAGCGCAAGCTCAAGGTGCTCGGGAGCAACTATGTTGGAAAATTCTATTGCCTCATCTATCGAATCAAGCACCACGGCAGAACCGTAATTATCCACAGACGCGCCTGCTATCTCATTTCTCGGGAGAGCCGCAAGCTGGCGCTCAAGCTCTGCCTGAACCTTTTCTACAAGCTCGCCGCTATCGGTAACGAGTATTGCCGCCGCCATTTTATCATGCTCTGCTTGAGAGAGCAGATCTGCCGCGATAAATTTAGGCTCTGCTGATTCATCCGCGATAACGAGTATCTCGCTCGGACCTGCGATCATATCTATATTCACCGCGCCGAAGACGAGTTTTTTCGCCATAGCAACGAATATATTACCGGGTCCTACTATTTTATCAACTCTCGGGATGCTCTCGGTACCGTAAGCAAGTGCGGCTACCGCCTGCGCGCCGCCGACAGTAAGTATCTTGTCAACGCCTGCAACCTCTGCCGCGTAAATAACCGCGGGATTGATGCCGCCTGCTTTGGGAGGAGTTACCATTACTATTTCGCCGACACCTGCAGTGCGCGCAGGAATCGCGTTCATAAGCACAGACGACGGATACGCCGCAGTTCCTCCGGGAACGTAGATGCCGACTCTTGCAAGCGGAATTATGCGCTCGCCCATTATCTTGCCGTCCTCTGTGCGGGAATGACCCTCTCTCTTCTGCATAGCCGAGAATTTCGCTATATTTTCAGCGGAACGCTCGATAGTGCGCTTGAGCTCGTCCGGCACTTTTGAGATATACGCATCTCTTTCCTCGCGGGAAAGATAAAAATCAGCATTCTTTACTCCGTCAAATTTTTCGGTATATTTTCTTACCGCCGCGTCACCGTTTGAACGCACGTCAGAAATAATATCCGATACGCTGTTCATTATCTCGGGCGAGATATTCTCCGCCCTGTCCCGCAAAAGAGCAAGAAGCTCGTCTGCGGTGTTTTTATCGTAAACTTTAAGCATTCTTATGACCATACCTTTCTTGCCAACTGCGGTTTTGCTACGGCAAAGCCACAAACTTTACGACTGAAAATTTATTTTCAGTCGTAACCTCATTTGCCGATCTCGGCGGCAATTCTGTCGATAAATTCATTTATCTCTTCGCGCTTCATCTTGATTGAAGCGGTATTGACTATCAGTCTCGCAGAAATATTCGCTATCTCCTCGTATACCTCAAGTCCGTTTTCTTTAAGCGTGGTACCCGTTTCGACTATATCAACGATAGCGTCTGCAAGGCCAAGCAAAGGCGCAAGCTCTACCGAGCCCTCTATCTTTACTACCTCAACGTCAAGTCCGAGACCGTTGAAATAATTCTTCGTTACGTTCGGATACTTACTTGCGATTACCTTATTTGAATATCCGTCGTAAAAGTTCTTGTCTTTAAGACCTGCCAGCGCAAATCTGCACTTACCAAATCCAAGGTCAAGAAGCTCGTAAAACGTCTTTCCGTGCTCCATTATAGTGTCCTCACCGACAATTCCTATATCACACACACCGTGCTCGATATACGTAATAACGTCAGCAGATTTTGATAGCACTACTTCAATATTGTCACCGATTGAGAGCAGAAGCTTTCTGCCCTTGTTTCTTATATCAGAACAGTCATATCCCGCACGCTCGAGGATAGCTACCGTCTTTTCTTCTATTCTTCCCTTTGTAAGAGCTATGCGTATCATATCTGCTCCTCGCTTTTTATCTCTCCGTCAAGGACGGTTATCAGTTTCTTTATACCTCTTGCCTCAGCGTATTCTCTCGTTTTTTCTTCCGACTCAAAGCAGGACATCTCTACCGCCTCGCCCGCCGCTTCTCTCTCACAGCGGATCTTGTCTGCCGCAGGAAAACTCTCGGAATCAAAAAATATGATCGCATCGGGAGAGTCAGGCGCAAGGCGATTTTTCTCCGATTTATAAAGAGTCTCGGATACGGCTCCTACGTTGATAGCAAATCCGATCGACGGAACGTCACAGCCGAAATTAGAGATAAGATTATTGTACCGTCCGCCATGAAGCACCGGTTCACCGGCTCCGTCAATAAATCCGCGGAACACTATGCCGGTATAATAATCGAGCTTGTGAACGAGACCGAGGTCGATCAGGATTCTGTCGCCATATCCCGCCCCTTCAAGCAAGGTATAAGTCTTTTTGACTATCTCAAGCGCGCCGAGAGCGCGGGTGTTATCCCCTGCAATTTTTCTCGCGCGGTCAAACACTTCTTTACCGCCGAAAAGAAGGGGAATCTGCATTATCTTTTCAATTCCTGCAGTATCTTCGATAAATCCAAGAGAGACCGCGTTCTTGCTGTCAACGTAATCACGTACTATCTCCTTCTGCTCGTCACTCATATCAAGCTCAGAGATAAGCGCGTTGTAAAACTCAACGTGACCTATTTCTATTTTGAAATCCGCGCCGAGAGCGTCAAGCGCCTTTACTGCGGTAGTGATACACATAATATCGCTCTTGATCCCGTCAAGACCGATAAGCTCTACTCCACTCTGCATGATCTCGTTGCGCTTGCCGGAATAGCCGTGATTTACACGGTACACGTTCTGGCTGTACGAAAGCTTGAGCGGTCTCTGCATATCCTTGAGCTTGGTCGCCGCTACGCGGGCAATAGGAGTGGTACAGTCAGGACGAAGCACGAGCAGTCTGCCCGCGTTGTCGGTAAGCTTGTACATATTCTCCTGCGGTAACGGCTGTCCCGCAAAATTAAAAGCGTCGTAATATTCAAGGGTAGGTGTTATCACCTTTGAAAAGCCCTCTTTTTTATATACGGATTCAAGACGGGCGAGAACCTCCGATTCGAGTATCGCCTCATCATAGAGCATATCGCGCATCCCGCTCGGGATGTTTATATTGAGTTTATACATTTAGTCAGTCTCCCAATTATTTTTGCTTCAACACTTTAATATGTTATCATATTAAAGTGCATTTGTCAATACCGTAAGCAAAGAAATATTGACAAAATACGAAAAATCAGAACATAGAAAATTGGTTAGTTTCTGAAAGTCCGTCAAGAACTCCGTTGTCAGCCAGTATTTCGATAACGCTTTTAGTTACCTTTGAGCTTTGCTGGAGCTCTTCTACCGAGAATATTTCACCCTCATCTCTTACCGCCTGGATACTCTTTGCCGCGTTTTCGCCAACGCCGTTAAGAGCGGTGAACGGCATACGGATAGCGCCGTCCTCGGGTAGGAATGCAAATGCATCAGATTTATAAAGGTTGACGGGCAGGAACTTGATTCCGCGCGCAAGCGCTTCCTCAACCAGCTGAAGAGTGGCAAACATCGCATTCTCCTTTTGAGATGCTTCCATTCCCTTTTCCTTTATTTCCTCGAGCTTACGGCGCACACCCTGCTTTCCTCTCGATACTATTTCAGCATCGAATCCGCCGGGAGCTGCCGTAAAGAATCCGGCGTAAAACTCAAGCGGCATATGTACTTTATACCACGCGATGCGTATCGCACTCATAATATACGCCGCCGCGTGCGCTTTCGGGAACATGTAACGTATTTTCTGAAGTGAGTCTATATACCAATCGGGTACGTTGTGCTCCTTCATCGCCGCCATCATGTCGTCGGGAATAGGTTTACCTTTTTTATTTTTTCTGACCATTTCCATTATCTTAAAGGACATACTGTTATCAAGACCGTAATTGATAAGGTCAAGCATTATACCGTCACGGGTACCGATAACGTGACCGAGGTCGCAGGTACCGCTGTCGATCAAGTCCTTTGCATTTCCAAGCCACACGCCCTCTCCGTGGGTAAGGCCGGACACCTGAATAAGGTCAGCGAAATCTTTGGGTTTTGAGTCTATCAAAACGGGCTTTACAAAGCTTGTACCAAGTTCGGGAATACCGAGAGTTCCCGTATCACTGTCGAAAAGATCAGACGGCTTTATACCAAGCGGTTCGGTTCCGGTAAACAGCTTATAAACGTCCGGGTCGTTCATTTTTACGTCCATTACGCTGGTATTGGTAAATCTCTCGATCGCCTTATACTTGGTGGGCACATCGTGTCCGAGCTCGTCAAGCTTCAGTATCGTATCGTGAAGATAGCTGAACGCGAAGTGCGTGGTTATCGTATCCGAATTAGGATCGTCCGCGGGATGCTGAACGGGAGTAAAATCGTATATCTCATATTCCTTCGGTATAACGATGATACCGCCGGGGTGCTGACCGGTAGTTCTCTTAACACCGACACAGCGCGAGATGATACGGCTTATCTCCGCTTTTCCGAGGGATATTTCCTTGCTCTCAATATACTTATTGACAAAGCCGTATGCTGTCTTGTCCGCAAGAGTACCGAGAGTTCCCGCGCGGAAAACGATCTCCTTGCCCAAAAGATCACCCGTGTATTTATGCACCTTACCCTGTACCTCACCCGAGAAGTTCAGGTCAATATCAGGTGACTTGTCGCCGTAGAAGCCCAGGAAGGTCTCAAACGGAATATCGTGTCCGTCAGAATACATAAGCTCTCCGCACACGGGACAGTTTTTATCGGGATAGTCAAAGCCCGAGCCGTATTTACCCTCGTTTGAAAAGTCGCTGTACTTGCACTTACGGCAAACGTAGTGAGGGGGAAGCGGATTAACCTCCGAAATACCGCCCGCAAACGCAACGTAAGAAGAACCAACCGAGCCTCGCGAGCCTACGAGATACCCTTGGCTCTCGCTGTATTTAACCAGCTTACGCGCGATCATATAAAGCACGGCAAAGCCGTTTTTGATAATAGAGGTAAGCTCTTTGTCAAGTCTGTTTTTTACAATATCGGGAAGCGGAGAACCGTAAATCGACTCGGAGAACGAATAACATTCCCTCTCAAGATCCTCCTCTGCGCCTTCGATACTCGGGGTATACGTGCCCTTGGGGATAGGTCTTACGTCACCTATCATATCGGCTATCATGTTCGGGTTGGTTATAACCACTTCTTTGGCTTTTTCCTCACCGAGATAGGAGAATTCCTCAAGCATCTCGTCGGTCGTTCGCATATAAAGTCCGACATCTCTGTCGGCGTCCTTGAACTTCATTCCGGCAAGCAGTATCTTTCTGTAAAGCTCGTCCTCTTTGTTCATAAAATGCACGTCACAGGTAGCAACTACCGGTTTGCCGGATTTTTCTCCGAGCGCAACTATTCTGCGGTTGAAATCTCTTAACTGCTCGTCACTTGTTGCCTGTCCGCTATCAAGCAGGAATCGGTTATTGCATATCGGCTGAATTTCAAGATAGTCGTAAAAATCCGCGATAGCCAAAAGCTCTGCCTCGGTTTTATTTTCAAGCAACGCCGAAAAAAGCTCGCCCGCTTCGCACGCCGAACCGATAATAAGTCCGTCCCTGTGCGCTTCAAGCACACTTTTGGGAATTCTCGGTACTTTTTTATAGTAATCAAGGTAGCTCGCGGAAATCAGCTTGTAAAGATTTTTAAGTCCCACAGCATCCTTGACTAAAATTATCTGGTGATAGGTTTTGAGCTTGAGCGGATCTGCGCCCTCGCTCATAGTCTCGATCATCTGAGGAATACTCTCAACGCCTTCAACCTTCAGCTTCTCCGCCATGCAAGCAAAGATACGTCCAAGTATAGCCGCGTCGTCACACGCACGGTGATGATTAAAATCGCCAAGTCCGAAATATTCAGCAAGATTATCAAGCTTGTGTCTTTTAAGATCGGGGTTTACGTATCTCGAAAGCGCAACGGTATCAAGATACGGATTGTCAAACGGAATACCCAGCGAATCCGCTGCAAATCTTATAAAGCTTATATCAAAGGTCGCATTATGTGCGATAAGCAGACGGTCTCCCGCAAACTCAAGGAAACTTTTCAGAGCTTCTTCTATCTTGGGCGCACCCGCAACCATCTCGTCGGTGATGGACGTCAGCTTGGTTATCTCCTCGGGAATATGGCACTCGGGGTCAACGAAGGTATTGAACTCCGATACTATCTCGCCGTGCGATAAAAGAACCGCGCCTATCTCTGTGATCTTGCAGTTCATCGGAGAAAGTCCGGTGGTCTCTATATCGAACACGACGAAATCACCGTCAAGATCGGAATCACACTCTCCGTATACCGCGCGGGCCGTATCGTCAACGAAGTACGCCTCCATACCGTAAAGCACCTTCATCTCGAGCTTTTCAGCGGTCTCCATGGCCTCTGGAAACGCCTGAACGTTACCGTGGTCGGTTATCGCAACCGCGCGATGTCCCCACGCGTGCGCGGTCTTTACGATTTCAGCGGGAGTGATTATAGCGTCCATCGTGGACATATTAGTGTGAAGATGAAGCTCAACTCGCTTCTCTTCGGCAGTGTCTTTTCTTTTCAGCTTTTTGACCTTGATCGCAGCTTTGGGATGGAAAACTAACTCCTGATCGAATTTATCAAGTCGAGCGTTTCCGCTTACCGCAACAACGTCGCCCTGTGAGATAGCGCCGGTAAAGTCTATCAGTTTTTGCGCTTCCTCACGCTGCTCGGGAGACATATCCTCTTTTTGCTCATATGAGAGTTTCATATATATAGACGAGTCGCCGTCGTAAATTCCGATAGTGTAGCTTACACGCTCACCGCCCTTGAATTCACGCGAGGACACCTCAAAAATCTCGCCTATGATAATCGTGCGTCTGCCGGAAGTAAGGTCGCGGATCTTGGTAACGCCTTTAAGTTCAAAATCCTCCCCGAAAAAAAGTTCGGGAGCGGAAAGATCGTACTTCATCGTACCAATGTCAAGGCGGTCTCCGTCTATTATTGCCTCTCCGCCGTCATCTGAGGAAAGAGACGCAACTCTCCTGTAAACCGGTTTTTCTTCCTCCGGCTCAGGTGGAGGCGCGTTTTCCGCCGCCTCTCTTGCGGCGATCTCCGCGTTTATCACCGATACCGATGCGTTTTTCTCCTTTTCCATTCGCTCGCGCCACTCTGAATTTGCCCTGTCGCTGTCAGATGACGTTTCAAACGAAACGGTGTATCTTCGTGAGAACTCGGAATATATTATGTTGGATATTACCTCTCCCGTTCCCGCACCGCGCAAAAGCTCCATTCCGCCGTTGCCAAACGGGATCTTTACGGTTATAGCATCTCCGTTTATTTCGTATTCGTAAGAGTAAAAAAAGCCGTTTGCAACTACACCTACGCGATTTGCCTCGGTGAGTATCTGCGGCATATATTCCGCCGAAAAAAGCTCGGCGGGATAGTGAGGCAATATTTTAACTGCATTCAATTCGTATACAGCCTTGATATTACCCTCAAGCTCGTAAAGCTCGTTTTTATGTACTATCGAGGGAAAGGACGCTTCTATCTCAAGTATCCTGCGCTCGTTATCCGCCCGCAGACGTACGTCGTGCGCCGCCTCGAGTATCTGACGCTGAGACGGAGACGGAGAAAACTTTTTGAGTATCTGCGTCAAAGATTTTTCGGTATTTGCACTCATTTTTTCATCCGCTCCTCCTCTGCCATAATTTTTATCTCTCTTATCAGCGTTTCGATAACCTCGTCTTCGCTGATCTTTCTCACCGTTTTTCCACGCTTAAAAAGCACAGCCTCGCCGTCGCCTCCTGCGATACCTATATCTGCCTCGCGCGCCTCACCCGGACCGTTTACGACACAGCCCATAACAGCTACCTTTATCGGAAGATCGGTTATTCCCTCTTTTTCTGCTGCCGCTTCAAAACGCTCGGCAAGTCCGATAAGATCTATCTTTGTGCGTCCGCAGGTGGGACAGGAAACGACGGTCATACCGTCCTTACCGCATCCGCAAGCCTTGAGTATCTCTTTTGCGGCGTATATCTCCTCGACCGGGTCAGCGGTAAGAGAAACTCTCACCGTATCTCCGATTCCGTCGCACAAAAGCGATCCCATACCTATCGCATTTTTTATAGTTCCCTGCATTTTGGTTCCCGCCTCGGTAACGCCGATATGAAGCGGAAAATCGCACTGTTTTGCTAAAAGGCGGTTTGCCTCGATCATTTCTTTTACGGTAGAGGATTTTATGGATATAACTATATCCTCAAACGCGTGTCTTGTAAGAAGTTCCGCGTGGTATAGCGCACTTTCTGCGAGAGCTTCAGCCGTCGGTGCTCCGTATTTTTGAAGAATATTTTTTTCAAGGGAGCCGCCGTTGACTCCGATACGTATCGGCACACCTGCGGCAGACGCCGCCTCCGCAACCTCTTTTACCTTGCCGTCGCTTCCGATATTGCCCGGATTTATTCTCACTTTATCAATTCCGGCAGCAATAGATGCGAGCGCGATCTTATAATCAAAATGAATATCCGCAACTATCGGAATATTGAGTTTGCAGGCTTTTATCTTTTTGATAGTTTCTACCGATTCAATATCCGGCACGGTGATACGCACCACGTCGCATCCCGCCCCTTTGAGTGCTTCGATCTGAGCGATGGTAGCCGCGTGATCGCGGGTATCGGTATTAGTCATAGACTGAATGGCAATAGGATTGTTACCGCCAATCATCAGAGTGCCGATATTAACTATTCTGCTCTTTCTGCGAAGCACGTTCAAACTCATTTTTCCACCTCAAAATTTAAATTCAAACTATAAGTGAAATCACGTCTTTTACCGAAACGAAAATTATAAACAGCATAAGCACGCAAAGTCCTGCAAAATTCACGTATGCCTCGTATTTCGGATTTACCGGTTTTCTTCTGAAAAACTCTATTACAAGGAACAACAAGCGTCCGCCGTCAAGCGCCGGAATGGGAATCAGGTTAAACACGCCGAGGTTCATCGTTATAACAACGAAGAAATACGCAAGCGTTTCGCCGCCTGCCGCCGCCGCGTCTGTTATCGCGCCGGTGATACCAACAGGTCCGGAAACCTGTTCAACACCAAAACGTCCTGTAATCAATCCGGTAAACGACTGCCATATCATTTTAATTGTAGAAGCAGAGCGGAATACCGCGTGCTTTACAACGTTAACGAAAGTTTTTTCCTCAACGTAGACCTTAAAGTCCATTTCACCGCCGGTCATTCCGTCCTCTGTAAAGGTCGGGAAAGAAATATCCTCCAAAAGCACTTTCTCTCCGTTTCTCTTTACGAGAATATCAAGCGGCTCGTGACCGTTATACATTATCTCATAAACTATCTCTTCAGCCGTGTGTACCGACGCGCCGTTTATCTCGATAATGGTATCTCCTACCGCAAGTCCCTGCTCACAGCTCACCGCACCATCGTTAAACTGCGCGACGGTTGGAGACGCTAATGCGTCGGAGGAGATAACTATCGCGCTCATAACGATAATTCCGAGCAGGATATTCATTATCGCGCCCGCAGAAACTATTATAAATCTCTGCCAGACCGGCTTTTTTCTGAATGAGTTGGGCGGGAGTTCTTCGCCCTCCCCTTCAAGGTCGTCCTCGCCCATATTGACGAAACCGCCTATCGGAAAAAGACGCAGAGTGTAAAGTATACCGGTTTTTTTTGATTTTTTCTGAAATATCTTCGGCCCCATTCCTATCGCAAATTCGATAACGTTTACGCCGAACATTCTTGCGGTAATGAAATGTCCGAATTCGTGAATAAAAATAAGCACGCCGAAAATTAATATTGCGAGTATAATATAAAGGATCTGCATAATTATCTGGTTCATATCGATCTCCGTTCAAAACGCCGGCGCGACGAGTACAAGGTCACGCCAATCTTTTTATAAGCTCATACGAATAAACTCTTGCCTCATCGTCAGCGGCAAGATAGTCGTCTAAACTCGGATTGTCGATCATAGGTGAATTTTCCACTGCGGCCTCAACTATATCCGGTATTTTGGTAAACGCGATCTTTCCGTCAAGGAAAGCGGATACCGCGGTCTCGTCTGCGGCGTTGAGCACCGCAGTAGAGATACCTCCGCGCCTGAACGCGCTTTTTGCAAGCTCAAGGCAGGGGAAATTCTCGTTATCGGGAACACCAAAATTAAGCGAGGTAAGTGTAGAAAAATCAAGAGGTTTGATAACTGCTTCTGCCCTCTCGGGATAAGTCACCGCATACTGGATGCAAAGGCGCATATCCGGCACTGCAAGCTGTGCGATGACCGCGTTATCAATGTATTCCACCATCGAGTGGATTATGCTTTCACGCTGTACGACTACCTCTATATCGTCAAGAGAAACGCCGAAAAGCCACGCCGCTTCAATAACCTCAAAGCCTTTGTTCATCAAGGTGCCGCTATCTATCGTTATTCTCGGTCCCATGCTCCAAGTAGGATGACGAAGCGCGTCCTCAGGGGTTATTTTTTCCATTTCTTCGCGAGTCATACCGTAATAACGACCGCCCGACGCAGTAAGAAGTATCTTTTTCACAGCCTTTCGCTCCGCGCCGATACACTGGAATATCGCGCTGTGCTCACTGTCAACCGGAATGATCTCTACCCCGTTCTTTTCCGCAAGCTCGGTAACAAGCGCGCCTGCGATAACAAGCGACTCCTTATTTGCCAAGGCTATTCTTTTTTTGCACTTAACCGCTTCAAGCGTCGGGATAAGCCCCGCTTTTCCGGTGATTGAATTCAAAACTATATCCGAGCCGCTACGGTTTATAAGTTCGGGAATCGCACACTCTCCCGCAAAGATCTCGGTATCAGTGTCACTGCACTTAACCTTCAAGTCTCTTGCGGTTTTATCGTCTTTCACGGCGCAAAAACGAGGGCGAAATTCTCTTATCTGTTCTTCAAGAAGTGCAACGTTGCTGTAACCCGAGATACCCTCGACCGTGATACCGCTTTTTTTCGCGACGTCAAGCGCCTGTCTGCCGACAGAGCCGGTGGAGCCGAGGATAACTATTTTGGATCGGTCTATATTATTCATAAAACTCAACTTTCCTTATACAAAAAGCGAAAATTTATCTATAACCGCGCACACGATAAGAAGTATCGGCGCGATCGCAATAGCGGAATCAAACCTGTCAAGGAATCCGCCGTGACCGGGAAGTATTTTTCCAAAGTCCTTGATGCCGAATTCTCTTTTTATAAGAGACGCAACGAGGTCGCCGAGCTGTGATATTACCGAAACACCGACACCTACGATAGCAAGCATTATGTAGTTAGGCTGAGCATTCACCAGATAGGATATAAGGTATCCGTATCCTACGAAAGCAAGTGAACAGAAAACAAGTCCGCCAATCGCGCCCTCAACGGTTTTCTTCGGACTGACCTCTTCTATCAGCTTGTGTCGGCCGAAAAGTCTGCCGGTAAAATACGCAAAAATATCGGTAACGCAAGCCGCTACGAAAACAAGGAAATACAGGTATTCTCCTCCGTCAAGCTCTCGCAGGAGAGATATTGAGGTGTAACCTATATTCACGTAAAGCACCGCAGAATAACGCAGAGCGGTATCTGATATTTTGATCTTTCCGCGTGAAAGCACCGACGTAAAGAAAATATAGATAAGAAAAACGTAGAGAACGGTGCACGCCAGCATAAGGAAATTCACCTTATCCGAAATATATCTCGCTCCGATGGGAAACAGCGCGGAAATAACTGCGGCAGGAACAGAAAAGCTATACTGTTTGATGCATCCAATACAGCGCATCATTTCCATAGTACTGACAAATGAAATAAATGATATTGCTATCGGAAAAAGAACCGTGTCTGAAAATATAATGACAGGCAAAACCACGACAAGTAAGACGACGGCAGTAATTATTCTGGTCTTCATTATTTTTCCTCCTTAATTCTTCCGTACCGTCTGTCGCGGTTATAAAATGCTTTTACTATATCGTCAACGTCAGACGTATCAAGATCCGGCCACAGAATATCGGTAAAATAGAACTCGGAATAGGACACCTGCCAAAGAAGAAAGTTTGAAAGACGCTGTTCTCCGCCGGTTCTTACGATAACGTCAGGGTCGGGAGACTCTTTTGTATAAAGGTGCGAATTTATGTCATCTGCCGTAATATCATCCTTACCCTCTCGGATAAGTGCGCGGCAGGCGTTTACTATTTCATCTCTTCCGCCGTAGTTTACAGCGAAATTCAAGGTCAAAGGCTTGTCCTTTGATACCTCTTCAAGGTTTATCATTTTCTCTCTGAGTTCTTCTGTAAATATTGCTTTGTCGCCGATAAAAATATATCTTACGTTGTTTTTGTCAAGATCACGCAAAGCTTCGTCAAGATAATCGGAAAGAAGCGCCATTATAGCGTTGACTTCTCTCTCGGGACGTTTCCAGTTCTCGGTTGAAAAAGCGTATATCGTAACGTATTTTATTCCTATATCTCCACAGTAAAGCGCGATTTTCTTAAAGGTCTGCGCGCCGACCTTGTGACCGTATTCACGTGGGAGTGATCTTTTCTTTGCCCAACGACCGTTGCCGTCCATTATAAACGCTATATGATTTAAGCGCTCGTCTACGGTTACCGCCTCGGTGTTGCGGTTCTTTTTACTTTTGAAAAACATCAGTTTCTCCGTTCTAACTAAAACATTAAAAAAGATTACAAAAGCCAAGCCTTTTCCCGCGCTTTGCGGGAAAAGGCTCTGACATTCTGCTTTTCGGCAGAGACAAAAATCAAAAAGCCGACTGCCTTATATCTCCATTATTTCCTTGTCTTTCTGAGCGGTAACGTTATCTACTTCCTTAACGTATTTATCAGTAAGGTCCTGTACTGCCTTTTCAGACGCCTTCTGCTCATCCTCGGTCATCTCGCCGCTCTTTTTGAGCTCTTTGCACTTATCGTTAGCATCACGGCGGATGTTACGAACTGCTACTTTAGCTTCTTCGCCAAGCTTAGCAACCTGCTTCTGAAGCTCTTTACGGCGCTCCTCAGTAAGCTGCGGGAAAGCAAGACGGAGAGACTTACCGTCGTTTGCGGGGTTGATACCAAGATCGGAAGCAAGGATCGCCTTCTCGATATTCTTGAGGGTGGACATATCCCACGGGGTAATGAGAATGGTTCTTGCATCAACAGCCTTTACTTCTGCCATCTGGTTAACCGCGGTAGGCATTCCGTAATAGTCTACCATTACCTTGGAAAGTACGGAAGGGTTAGCGCGGCCAACTCTGATAGTGGAAAGGTTATCGGAATATGCCGCAATTGTCTTTTTCATTTTCTCTTCATAAGCTTTTGCATCAAGTTTCATTTTTATCTCCATTCCGCCGCGGCACTCAAACTGTCCAAGCGGCTCAAATTATTTTTTATTTATTTTTTAATGTATTAAATGTTTTCCTGCTTTACGATAGTACCTATCTCCTCACCCATTACGGCGCGGTAGATATTGTCGGGATCATCAAGTCCGAATACGAGTATCGGTATATCGTTTTCCATACTGAAGGAAGCTGCGGTGTTATCCATAGCCTTGAGTTTTTCGCTGAGGATAAGATCCTTATACGCAACAGTATCCAGTTTCTTTGCCGCAGGATCCTTTTTGGGATCCGCAGTATAAACGCCGTCTACGTTCTTTGCGAAAAGAACGATGTCGGCATTTATTTCAGCCGCTCTGATAACGCTTGCGGTATCTGTGGAAATAAAAGGAATACCAAGTCCGCAACCGAAGATGACTACTCTTCCCTTACCGAGATGAGTAACCGCCTTATTTCTTATATACGGCTCTGCAAACTCGTGCATACCGATAGCCGTCATAACACGCGTTTCAATGTCGTTCTGCTCGAAAATATCCTGAAGCGCAAGAGCGTTTATAGTAGTAGCGAGCATACCCATGTGATCCGCACGGGTACGGT
The DNA here is from genome assembly GCA_964525525.1 of uncultured Lachnospiraceae bacterium. Lineage (GTDB taxonomy): Bacteria > Bacillota > Clostridia > Oscillospirales > CAG-272 > RGIG2161. The sequence goes on from CAZGHD010000006.1 coordinate 24,711, forward strand.
CCATACTCTTTCCGTGTCTGCCGCGCCAGATATTACCCGCGCCGACAACGATACCGAACTCTACGCCAATATCGGTACACTTTTTGATTATTCCGGCAATTTTCGCGATAAAGTCAAAATCAAGTACTCCGCCGTCCTTTGCCGAAAGTGCTTCGCCGGAAAGTTTGAGAAGCACGCGTTTATATTTAGGAATCATATTTTCGCTCATCTTTTATGTCCACAGCTCCTTTTATGATGTTATTAAGATATTATACTATATATATTTTACTCAATAATTGATTATTTGTAAACAGGAATTTAATAAAAAAACAGATAACTTGCAATTTTTTTGCAAGTTATCTGAATTTTTAGTAAAATTATTTGCTTATGAGCTTTGCAACTTCGTCTGCAAGGTCATCTTCGCGCTTCTGTAGGCCTTCGCCCTTCTCGAAACGAGTAAAGCCAACAACCTTGATATCGCCGCCGAACTCTTTAGCAGTTGCTTCAACGTACTTACCAACGGTAAGAGAATCGTCCTTAACGTAACCCTGGTTAAGGAGGCAGTTGTTCTCATAGTACTTACCGATCTTACCTTCAACCATCTTAGCAACGATGTTCTCGGGCTTGTTAGCATTCTTAGGATCGTTCTTGATCTGAGCTATGAGAATGTTCTTCTCCTCCTCGATAACAGATGCGGGAACGGAATCCTTATCAAGATATGCAACGGGGAATGCTGCAACCTGAAGAGCGATGTTCTTTGCGAACTCAGCAAAGCCTGCGTTGTTCTTAGCAGCGTCGTCAGCCTCGAATTTGATAACAACACCGATGCTGCCCTTACCGTGAATGTAAGTGCTTACGGTGCCTTCGATGATCTCGAAACGGCGGATATTCATGTTCTCACCGATGGTGAAGATCATGTCCTTGATCTTACCGTCAACGGTGAAGTCGGTATCAAGATACTTGAGAGTGAGAAGGGTCTCAACGTCAGCGGGTTTCTCATTGATGATAATGGTGAGAAGGCCGCGAACGAACTCCTGGAAGCTTGCGTTCTTACCAACGAAGTCGGTCTCGGAGTTAACCTCGATGATAGCGGCAATACCCTTTGCCTCATCGTACATAATATCAACGATACCCTCGGATGCGATACGGTCTGCCTTCTTTGCGGAAACAGCAAGGCCTCTCTCACGAAGGATCTTTACAGCTTCATCAAAATCGCCGTTTGCTTCAACAAGTGCCTTTTTGCACTCCATCATACCGCAACCGGTCTTAGCTCTGAGGTCTGCAACCTGCTTAGCGCTTATATTCATAATCTATTCTCCTTAAACTTAAAACTTATTCGTTATAAATTACTCAGCTTCAACTGCTGCAGCCTCAACTGCGTCTGCTTCAGCCTCTGCATCAACGGGAGCCTCAGCATCCTCTGCTGCGAACTGCTCGCCCTGCTTGCCTTCGATAACTGCGTCAGCAAGAACGGAGGAAATAAGTTTGATAGCGCGGATAGCGTCATCGTTACCGGGGATAACGTAGTCAGCATCGTCGGGATCGCAGTTGGTATCAACGATAGCGATTACCGGAATACCGAGCTTTTTAGCCTCAGCAACAGCATTCTTCTCTTTTCTGGGGTCAACTATAAAGATAGCGGAAGGAAGCTCGGTCATGTTCTTGATACCGCCAAGGTTGCGCTCAAGATCCATTCTTTCCTTCTGAAGGCCTGCAACCTCTTTCTTGGTGAGGAGATCAAAGGTGCCGTCCTCAGCCATCTTCTCAAGGTTAGCAAGACGGTTGATACTTCTCTTGATGGTCTTGAAGTTGGTCATCATACCACCGAGCCAACGTACGTTTACGAAGTACATACCGCAACGCTCAGCTTCTTCCTTGATAGCGTCTGCAGCCTGTTTCTTGGTACCTACGAAAAGGATGGTACCGTTCTCAGCGGCAACGTCGCGAACGAACATATAAGCCTCTTCGAACTTTTTAACGGTCTTCTGAAGGTCGATTATATAGATACCGTTTCTTTCGGTAAAGATATACTCGGCCATTTTGGGGTTCCAGCGTCTGGTGTGGTGTCCGAAATGAACACCTGCTTCAAGAAGCTGCTTAATAGAAATAACAGACATTTTTATGTCCTCCTTCGGTTATTCCACCACAATGCTTTTCAGCGCGGTAAGCCGCGGTGCGGCACCTTCGCACACAGGCGTTGTGTGTGTTTTTATGCTTTGCACCGTGCTCGGCACAAGCAGAAATTATTTTACCACTTTTTTTATATTTTTTCAATACTTTATATTTGTATTAACAAAAAATTTACAATTATTTTTTCTGTCATACCGAATATTTTCCGAATATTCTGTTATCGACAGATATTTTATACCGAAAGCGAGCAATTTTATGAGAAAACGTTACCGTTTTTCAAAAAGACGGAAAAACAAAAAGCAAAGGCTGATAACGTCTATCATCATCGCGGTTGTAGCCGCTGTAACCGTATCAGCAATTACGTTATCCGGGATAACTCCGCTTTTGCGCGAGGTTGCCGCATCCGAAGCGCAGAAGACCGCCCTACGGATAATCAACCAGAGCATTTCAAAAAGGCTGACCGAGAGCAAAACGGACTATGACGATCTGTCGTCTGTAAAATACGACGCAAACGGAAAGGTTTCAATGATAAAAAGCAACGTAACCGCGATAAACGACGAGCGAACAAAGATCTCTCTGTACATTCTCGAAAAATATCAGAATACCGATCTGAACACAAAAATTTCTCTCGGCACCGCAAGCGGAATAGATCTCTTATCCGGCGTAGGTCCTAAAATAAACGTCTCTATCTCCCCTGCCCCTTCGATCTCGACCGACGTGTACAATGAATTTATCGAGGCGGGTATAAACCAGACAATACACCGAATAATGCTGGAAATAAACGTGGATACTCAAGTTCTTCTTCCGTCGTCAAGCTTCAACGTAAAAACGAGCACTTCGGTATGTATTGCCGAGACGGTCATCGTCGGCGAAGTTCCGGACGCGTATACCGATATTCACAGAGGTGAGGAGATAAGCGAAAGCGACATAGACGATATATACGACTTCGGTGCTTCGGCAGATTAGTCCGGCTTGTATTCAAGAATCTCAAAATCCCCGTCCGTCTGATTGACGAAATATATCTCGTCAAATCCTTCCGCGGCGGACGGCAGCTCCATTTTAGCGGAAATTGCGGTGATCGCGCGATCGGATACTCTCGCTTTCCCCGTGCGGTTTTCGTTTCGCTTAACACATTCGGATATATTGCCTCGAAAAAGATACCCGTATATCCGACACCCCGCAGCTTTTGCAAGAGGAACATACCGCTCACGGTCAGACACCGTAGGATTAGTATTGTCCACAACAAACGAACTGCCGTCAGCGATGCATTGATCCAAAAGCAATTTTTCTTTATTTCTCGTATGCAGAGTATCGAGGTTGATATGCACGTGGGTATCTGAAAAATATTTACGGTAAAAAGTACTTTTCCCGCTTGCGGGGATACCCATAAATATCACCGTACTTTTTTCATCCGTTTTCGGAAGTTTCTGCATGTCTACCATATCACTTTACAAGCATTTCGGAAATTCTTGCCTCACGCGGAGTAACGTACGCCGTATAGTTGGTTGAATATATCACGAATCCCGGTTTTGATCCGCTCGGTTTCTTTACGTTTTTGGCTCTCGTGTAATCGACCGCGATGTTCTGCCCGCCGCGGCTTTTTGAGTTATGCGCCGCGATTTCCGCCGCCTCGGTCATATCAAGTTCCGGCGGCTCCTCACCGTCACAGAACAGGATAACGTGCGATCCTGCCTCGTTTTTGACGTGGAACCAGTAGTCTCCCTTTTCGGCGGTCTTCATTGTAAGCTGGTCGTTTTGCACGTTATTTCGACCGCAAAGAACCCTGTATCCACCCGACGTACGGTATTCGATAGGCGATGACTGCGCCCGCTTTTTCTGAACGTGATTTTTCATCTTTGACGCAAATCCCGAGGAATACAGCTCCGCGCGAATGTCAAAAAGTTCAGCCTCGGTTGACGCGCGGGCAAGAGCATCAAAAACGGTATCAATATACTCAAGTTCTTCCTGCGCGTGCTTGATCTGCTTTTCAAGCTCGACCCGAGCAGTCTTCATCTTTGCGTATTTTTTATAGTATTTTTGCGCGTTCTGCGATGGAGAAAGCCGCTCGTCAAGAGTGATCTTTACCTCCCCGCAATCCTCCGAATAATAGTTAACAAGCGAAACCTCTTTCATTCCGCGCTTGAGCGCGTAGATGTTGGAGGTAATAAGATCACCGTAGTGCTTGTATTTTTCCGAATCATCGCAAGCGTCAAGCTCGGAGGTCTGAAGCGCTATCTTCTTTCTGAGACGCGTATCCGCATTTGTGAGTAGCTTCAAGATATCCGAAGAACGCTGCTTCATATGCTCTATATGTTCGCGCGACTCAAAAAACTCGTCGGTCATCTCGTAAAAGTTGTCAAACTTTTTCGTCACCGCCGAGCTTCCGTACTGACGAACGCTTACAAAGGTATAGTCAATCGGTCTTCCCTCTTTTGAGATTATCATCGTTGGAGAAAACCTCTTGTCTTTTATAACCGTAACGAACTCGGAAAAATAGAAGAAAAGCTGTGACACGTCAACGTTTTCCATTTTCGCGTCGGTAACCTTGGACGCGGAATAGGCAATCTCACGAGCCAAAAGTGCGGAAATACCCATATATTTTCCCATTATGAACTTGTCCGCAGGAGTACTTCCGTCAACAGACGCCGCAAGAGCGGAAAATTCCTCAAAATTCGTACAAAGCGGATCAGCCTTGCTCTGTGCGGGCGGATTCTGATATTTAAGACCTACCAGTACAGCGCGCCCGCTTGAATCGGTAAGATCCACCGTTTTAAGCGCTCCGAGAATCTTTCTCTCCCCGTCAAGCAGGATTATGTTGCTGTAGGTTCCCATTATTTCAATAATGAGATACTTTTTGCAGGCATAACCGAGCTCGTCGTGACTGTCAAAAACGAATTCCGCCGCGCGTTCAAACCCCTGCTGTTCAACGTAAAGAAACTTTGATCCCGCAAGGTGCTTACGCAGCAGCATGCAGAACATCGGTGCCTTTTCGGGATTTTCCTTTGATATGCGCGTCAAGGCAAATCGCGGACTGTTGGATCCCGCACGCACCGACAGACGGTAATTCTCTTTCTGCGTTCTGAGCAGGAGAACTACCTCCTCTTTTTCAGGCTGATATATTTTTTCCACACGAGCGTCGCTCGCGAGGATATTTATTTCATGTACGGATGCGCTGAACATCCCTGCATCAAAAGGCATTATTACACTTCCTTTATAAAATCTTTTGCATAAAATATTCTTTAACTGTTTTACCGTCTTTCAGCTTAAACGCATTTGGACGTTCTGCAACAACAGTAAATCCGAACCTCTCATAAAGTGCTCTTGCGCGGTCATTTCCTTCAACAAATTCAAGCTCTATAACCTCAATACCTTTTCGAGCCCTCGCCGCGATGATAAGCTCCTCAAGCATTGCAGAACCGATTCCAAGCCCCCAGTATTTCTTTACAATAGCTATTGCAATCACCGCGCGATGGCACATCTTTTTACCGTTTCGGAAGCTGATCTCACAATTTCCCGCAATTTCATCATCAACATGGCAAGTGATAGAAAGATCATTTTCAGATTCCCGTCTGCTTTTGATCCATCTCTCCTCGCTATCTATTGAGACAGATTCCCATTCCTCGGGGTATCTTGCCAAAAACTCGGTCTCACCGCAAGCAGTCTTTATATACTCAAGCATTTTTGATCCTTCTCCGGGTTCGGGAGTTTTCAAAATTGCCGATTTTCCGTTTTTTAATTTTATAGTTTTTTCTTCAAATATCATTGTTTTCTCCGTTGTTTAGTTTAAATTTGTATTTTTACGAACACCAAGATAACGGTAAATGGTTTTCTCCCGTTTTAATCCAATCTTTTCGGCTACGCTAACCGATGCTAAATTCGTGCTTCTGCACTTGTAAACAGGAGATTTTCCCATTTTTTTGAGTTCAAGAATAACGCTCGCCGCGTTTGAAGATGCCAATCCCATCCCGCGATAGCCGACAGCCGTTTCGGTAGTTATTTCTACCGTTTCACGTCCGCTACACAGACCATTTACCGCCGCTACCGATACTATCGAACCGTTATTTACGGTCACCGACGCGATTCCGCCGCTACGCACACATTCGATAACGTCAAATAATATCCGTTTGTTAAAATCCGCTTCCGCCAAGTTCTTAATGATCCGCGAATCGTCGCGAACAAGCTTTTCATTTATCAAAACTTCATCCGCGGAATACTCATATATACAATATGTTGAAGAAATATCCTCGAAAAATCCAAGAGGCGCCGTTATTTGGGCACAATGTTTTCTGATTTCATCAATAACGTCTCGTGAGGAATAACAATTTTCATATTGCTTTTCAAACCGCTCGGCAAAATCTGCAAGACACGGCAAGACACGAATCAATATTTCATTTTCTTTGAGCAGTTCAAATTCAAAAGGAACTATTTTTTTGCTTTCAAGAGAAGCGTCAACCAACTCTATCATTACCGTTTCTCCGCAACGAATATATATGCAAATTCGGTTTCATAACGTTCAAGCACCGTTAACCCGGAATTTTCGATATATTTTTCCATCTCAGACGGCGTATCGGGAAATACCGTGATTTTCCTCGTTCCTGTGTCTATAAATCCGTCTTGATTTTTATCAATCGACAAAACGAACCTGCCGCCGTCATTTAATAAATCAAAAACTTTATTTACCGCTTTCTGCTTTTCCTCAACGTGCATAAAGGTCAACGAGGAATAGACAACGTCAAATTTTTGAGAAAATTCAAAGGTCAAAAAGTCACCGCAGATCAAGCCGGCATTACTTTGACCTATAAGATTTTCCATTGCGCGCTCCACAGTTTTCGGGGAAATATCAATACCTAAAAACTCGCCGCACAAAGGAGCCACACGAACTGCAAGCCTGCCTGTCCCGACCCCGATCTCAAGGACTGATTTATTATTATCAAGTCCCATTTTATCAATGAATTTCTGTCCGTCCCATTTGTCCATATAATCGCGTAAGGGTTTTGGATCGTGCACAGGATCATTGTTTTCGCCAATGAGTAGGTCGTAATGAGTGATAACTTGGTCTTCATAGGAATACTTTTTAGTCACGATAAACTCCCTACCTCTTTACATTAATTAAAAGCTTCTATTTCACTATCATAATATTGCTCTTGAAAGTGAACGGAACTATACATTTCCTCCGCCGTAAAACTCTTGCCAATCGGCGCGGCAACGAGTTTATCCTCAACGTCGTTATGACGGTGCACTATTCCGATGATTTGCACTGTATATTCTTGTACGGGCTCACCCACACCAAGCAAATATACGTCAAGCTCCTCGCCATCACCGCCAAGCACGTCGGGAATATATCCGTAATTTATAGGATAAGTCAAGCTGTATTCTTCTTTTTTATGTATATATCCAATAGGACGGTCAATTTTTATATCTACAGTTCTCCCGAGATAAGACTTAACAAGCGCCTTTCTCAAGGTATAAACGATAAAATCGTGTTTACCTTTCAGATATTTCTCCCTGCCACTATCAACAGGAGATTCTTCCGCAAGAGATATTTTCAAATTTTCATATTCTTTAGCAATAGAAGGAGTGTTGTTCAGATAATCTCTGAAATTCACGTAATTTATCCACTCCATGCTTCCGGTTTTAACGATGTGGATAAAGTGAGTTTGCATATCTCCGGTTCCGTCATAAAGACTACCCGAGGCAAAAAGTAACTGCCATTCAATATCAACGTGCGGACGGTAGTAAAACCCGTTTGATTTCAATTCATCCTCATATTTTAATACTTCATCAAAATCATCTACGGCAACCGCAATATCAATTATCGGTTTAGCCTTTATGGCATGAATAGCTGTGCTTCCAACGTGCTGAATATCTTTAATAACGTTTCCCAAGATACTTTTCAGTAGAGAAATCGTGTTTTGTGCATCAATTTCCCACTCTATCTCGTGTTCGTGTAGTTCAACAGTTCCTCGCTTTAATCCAATCATTAAATTCACCACCCTTTAAATGAAAATTTGGCTAAAAAAGGCTGCAAACAATTTGCAGCCTTAAAATTTATTTATATATGCGTTCACTCAAAACCGAATAAAAGGGAGATAGAGGTAAAACAGAAACTCAAAGCATGAACCATTGGATAGTT